>JAYURF010000640.1:0-2713 GCA_043756365.1 Acidimicrobiales bacterium | reverse complement strand
TTACATGGGAACCCGCATCCTCGAGGCGTTGCTGCAGCCGGTCGAGGAAGATGTCGCCACGCGGTTTGGTGATGTCGAGTAGACCGACGGTGAGCCCGGCGATCGACGCGGGACGGGCGAGCAGCGTGCGGTGACCGACGGAACGTTCGCTGGTGGGATCGAGGAGCAGTTTGCTCATGGCCGAACGCTAACCCATGACTGCGACGGTCACCGGCTTGGAACCGATGTCGCCGTTGGCCCACCCGCCGATCATCGCCGAGAACAACCCGGCCCCACCTCCGGCGTGCACCAGCAAGATCCCGCCGGGGCGGAACTTGCCGAGGGTGATGTCGCGCAAGTGCTCGGGAATGCCCTCGGCCATGTCGTGAGCCCCGCGCACCAGATCGGTACCGGGTAGCTGCAGCCGAGCGTGCAGTTCTGCGAGCAGCCGGTCGCGGTGCCAGCCCGCCTCGGAGAACACCCGGGCGTGCTCGGGTCCGATCACAAGCAGCACGTCGAAGCCGAGTACTAACTTGGGGTGATGGAGGGTTCGCAGGCAGGCGGCGAAGGTGTTGGCCAGTTGCTCCGGATCGCGTGCGAGTTGATCGACGATGCAGCGCGGCCCCTCGCCGGCGAACACCGTGAGTGCATTGGTCTCGGGCGGCTGACCGAGGCTCGTTGCCAGCGGTGTGAAGGGTGAACCGGCTTCGAGTTCGGCGAAGCAGAAGCTGAGCTTGCCGGGGTTGCCGTGGGTGGCTCGGTCGACCTCACCGGGGCGGCCGCCGCCGATGTTGCGCACCACGAGTTGCACCGCCCGTCCGATGGTGAGGTTGGCCCGGTTGCCCTGCCCGAGCGCGTTGCCTCCGCCGTTCATGCCGATCGCCCGCGTGCCTGGCCCGTTGCACACGATCACCGGGCCAACGGGCATCGTGGTCGCGAGTACCCCGTGGATGTTGAACGCATCGGTGCACACTGCCTCGACCGCGGCGATCACCCATGGCAGGTACTCGGGCCGACAGCCGGCCATCACCGCGTTGATGGCGATCTTTTCGACGGTCACCTCGACAAGGTCTGGGGCAACGGTAGCGACCACTTCGTCGGGCGCACGGGTGGTCCCGGTGAGCATCCGCAGCACCCGTTCCTCCGTCGGCGGTACGACAGGCAGCCCGTCGGTGAACCCGCGGTCGAACATTGCTTCCATCTCGTCATCGAGATCGGCGAGCTCCAGGCGACGCGACCTGAGCCGGTGGCTGTCGAAGCGGGCGCGCAAGGCGTCGATGAGGTTCGGGTCGACGCTGAGCGACCCACAACCCGGGCGGAACGCAGGAAGTTCGGCACCGAGACCCGCAACCCCCGTCAGGCGTTGCCACTCGTCGCGCTGCCAGCCGACGGTGCGTTCCGTTTCAACCCCGTCGACGACGCGGATCAATGTCGGCACGGTTTCGATGTCATGGTGCCAGCTGACCGAGAGATCGTCGTCGTGGATCGCCGCGGCAGAGTCAGGGAACGTGGGATCGTCTTGGGTGTACACCGCCACGTCGAAGCCCGACAGCAGTGGTGCCACCATGCGACACGTCTCGCAGTCGCGCTTCAGGACCACGACGAGGCCGTCGGGTAACGCTGGGGGAATGGCGGCAGGCGTGGGTCGGCTGGTGTTCAGCGCAGCGCTCATGTGCGAACGGTAGTCGTCGGTCGAGGCAAATGCGGCCACGCAGTCGGCCACGAAGTCGGCCATACGGGCGGCATGGTTTCGATACGGGTGGAAATCGACGTAACGTATGTTCATCGGGGATTCATCAGGTGCTCACGTCACATTCCACGGCGTACGGGGTTCCACCCCGTGTCATGGCGATGACATCAGGAGGTACGGCGGGAACACGTCGTGCGTATCGGTCGATTTTCCGGGTCAACGCCCGATCGTGTTCGACATGGGAACGGGGTTGCGGTACTTCGGCGCGGACCAGCCCCACGACGGCTCGTTCCTCGGTGCGTGTTTGCTCACCCACCTCCACTGGGATCACACCCAGGGCCTGCCGTTCTTCACCCCGATGCTGCGCCCCGGTGCGGAGTTCGACGTGTACGCCCCGGCTCAAGAAGACGGCCGTTCCGTGCACGAGGTCTTCGTCACCACGATCCGGCCGCCGCTGTTCCCGATCAGCATCGACGACTTTCCGGGCACGTTCCGTTTCCACGACAAGGGCAACGAGGAGTTCAAGATCGACGACGTGCGGGTGGTGTCGCGCTTCGTTCCCCACGTCGGGGCCACGCTCGGCTACCGAATCGAGTGGAACGGGTACAGCGTGGCGTACCTCAGCGACCACCAACAGCCGTACGACGGTTCCTTGGCGGCGAGCGACGGTGCGCTCGAGTTGGCCGACGGGGTCGACTTGTTGATCCACGACTCGCAGTACACCGACGACGAGTTCGCCCTCAAGAGCACCTGGGGGCACTGCACGGTCGACTATGCGGTGTGGTTCGCAGGTGAAGCCCGAGCGAAGCAGTTGGCGTTGTTTCATCACGACCCCACCCGTACCGACGACGCTGTCGACGCGATCATCAAACGCGCCTGTGCACAGGGGAGGGCGCGCAGCACCAAGGTGATCGGCGCGCGCGAGGGGCTCGTCGTCGACTTCGACTGACGTTCGTCGGGCGTCATGGATGTGATCGGGAGTGTCACCGTCGTCGTGGTCGGTGCTGTCTTTGTCGTTGCCGGGGCAAGCAAGCTGAGCGCGGC
>JAYURF010000639.1:0-2718 GCA_043756365.1 Acidimicrobiales bacterium | reverse complement strand
CGGCATCTATGCGCTCAACCGCGTCGAGTGGGTCGAGACGCTGTGGGCAGTGTTCAAGCTGCGCGCGGTGTGGATCAACATCAACTACCGCTACGTGGAAGACGAGCTTGCCTACCTGTTCAACGACGCTGGGCTGCACCACCTGGTGGTCGAGCCGGAGTTCGCCGACAGGGCCCGATCGGTTGCGCCGGATCTGGCCACGCTGGTGATCGGGCCGGAGTACGAGGCCGCGCTTGCCGCCCAATCGGCCGAACGTGACTTCGCCCAGCGTTCCGACGACGACCTGTACATCCTGTTCACCGGAGGGACCACCGGGATGCCGAAGGGCGTCGTGTGGCGTCACCGCGATGTTGTCATGGCCCTCGGCGGTGGAATCGACATGCGGACCGGTGAGGTCGTGGAACGCCCCGAGGACTTCATCACCAAGGGCCGCAACGGGTTCGCGATGATGTCGCATCCGGTCGCCCCGCTGATGCACGGCGCCACCCAATGGAGCCTGATGGGGCAGGGCACGATCGGCAATGGCAGCGTGCTACGCGCCCGCTTCGATGCTCATGAGTTGTGGCGTTTGGTCGAGCACCACCGGGTCAACCTGTTGATGATCACCGGCGATGCGATGGCCAGGCCAATGCTCGACGCGCTCGATGAATCGGGAGCCGAGTACGACCTGTCGTCGCTGTTCGCGATCTCGTCCAGCGCGGTGCTGTTTTCTCAGACCTGCAAGGACCGCTTCCTCGACCTGCTGCCCAACCTCGTCATCACCGATGCGATCGGGTCCAGCGAATCGGGCGGAAACGGCCTCACGATGGTGTCGCGGGGCACGGTGATGAAGGGTGGGCCGACGGTCACGGCTTCACGTGACGCAGTCGTGTTGGATGACGACCTGCGCCGGATCACCCCCGGCTCTGGTGTGATCGGCAGGTTGGCCCGCAGCGGCAACATCCCCGTCGGCTACCTCAACGATCCGGTGAAGACGGCAGCGACGTTCGTGACGGGTGCCGACGGTGTGCGCTACGTGATCCCCGGCGACTACGCAACGATCGAAGCCGACGGTTCGCTGACCCTGCTCGGGCGCGGCTCGGTGAGCATCAACACCGGCGGCGAGAAGGTGTTCCCCGAGGAGATCGAGAACGCATTGAAGGCTCACCCAGGCGTGTTCGATGCGGTGGTCGTCGGCGTGCCCGACGAGCGCTGGGGCGAGCGCGTCGCGGCGGTGGTGGCCCCCGTGCCGGGCATCGACGTCACCCTCGACAGCATCCAGGCCCACTGCCGGGCACACGTGGCGGGCTACAAGGTGCCTCGCCAGCTCACCCTCGTCGACGAGGTGGTCCGTTCTCCAGCCGGCAAGAGCGACTACCGGTGGGCCAAACGAGTCGCCGCCGATGATGCTGCTGCCCCCGGCCCGTCCCCGGCCCGAAGTAACTGAAGGAGACGATCATGGCCCACCCGCTCGACGAGTACCCGATCCACCAGGTGCCGTTGTCGATGGCCTACGTCGGCACCACCGACAAGGACTTCTACGACCGCAGCATCTTTCACGTGATCCCCCATGGGCACGTCGACATGCAGGTCATCACCGGCTTTGGCGTGTATCCCAACCTCGGTACTCGCGACGCGTACTGCTGTGTCCGTGTCGGCACCGAACAGCACGTGGTGCGGGCCAGCGACGCAATGGACGACGACCGGATGCGGATGGAGGTCGGTCCGATCCGGATCGAGGTGATCGAGCCGTTGAAGCGTGTTCGGGTCGTGTGCGACGGTGGACCCGAGGAGGTGTCGTGCGACATCGAGTGGACCCCGGCGGTACCCGTCCACGACGAATCGCATCACGTGATGCGCCAGGGCACGCGAGCGATCCTTGACGCGAGTCGTTTCCTCGGGGTGGGATGTTGGACCGGCACCGTCCGCGCCGGTGGGCAGCAGTGGGATCTCGACCACGAACACTTCACCGGCACCCGCGATCGTTCGTGGGGCATTCGTCCGGTCGGAGAATCGCAGCCGCCGGGACGCTGGGCGGCCGAGCTGGAACCGAAGCTGCACTGGTTGTGGATCCCGTTGAGGTTCCCCGACTTTTCGACCGTGGTCATCCTCCAGGAGGAGCCGAGCGGCCTTCGCACCCTCAACGATGCGGTGCGGATGTGGCCGGTGGGCAGCGGGCGCGAGCCCGAGCAGCTCGGTTGGCCGCAGGTGGACGTGTGCTATCGCTCGGGCTCGCGCACACCGGAGTCGGCCACCATCCATGCGTTCGACCGGGCCCGGCAACCGGTCACGATCGAGGTCGAGGTGCTCGGTTCGATGCCGCTCAACGTCGGCTGTGGCTATGGCGGCGACCCCGACTGGGCGCACGGTCAGTGGCGCGGGCGCGGCTACTGCGAACGCGTCACGTACGACCTCACTGACCCGGCCGTCGTCGGACGCGTCCCGTTCTCGGTCGTCGATCACATCGCCAGGGCGCGATGCGGCGACCAGGTCGGCTACGGCATCTTCGAACACGGCACCGTCGGCCGCCACGACCCCACCGGCTTCACCGACCTGTTCTCCGTCGCCCCGTAGCCGAGTCCCACCGGAGCTCGTGGTTCCGGCCGGTTTCGTTCATCCGAGTCCCTGCGTGTCATCCGAGTCCCTGCGTGTCAACCGAGTCCCTGCGTGTCAACCGAGTCCCTGCGTGTCAACCGAGTGTGAGGTGTCCACCCGAGTGTCGAGCGCCCACACGGGTGG
>JAYURF010000638.1:0-2722 GCA_043756365.1 Acidimicrobiales bacterium | reverse complement strand
GCAACTACAACGATGTCGACTACTGCCTCAAGGTGCGCGCCGCCGGCTTCGACATCGTCTACGAGCCCGACGCAGTGCTGTGGCACTTCGAGTCCCGCTCGCGGGTAGCCGGCATTCATCCCGAAGACATCGAACTCATCCAGCGCCGCTGGCTCACCGACCTCATCGACGACCCCTTCACCCCCGTCGTCATCTGACCGAGTCCGACACGCGGATCCCCCTGTCCCCACTCGGATGACACGCGGGGACTCGGTTGACTAGCGGGGACTCGGGCGATGCGGCCATCCGAGTGCCGAGCGCGCACACGGGTGCGCGCGCTCAACACTCGGATCCCCCTCTCCCCACTCGGATGGCACGCGTGGACTCGGATGCCTCCCGCTTACCCGGCGCCGTCGTTGCCTTGTCCGCGGTCGGGTGTGCCGTCGGCGCTTGCCAGGCCGAGGAGGGCGGCGAGGCGCGATCGCTGCACCTTGCCTGTCGGGCCGAGCGGTATTGCATCGGTCATGACGATCCGGCGCGGGGTCTTGAACGCAGCCAGTCGCTCGGCAGCGAACGCCTGCAGCGCGGCCGGCGCCAGATCGTTGCTCGTTGCGTGGGCGACGACGGCGACGCACACCTGCTCGCCGCGCAAGCGGTCGGGCGCGGCGAATGCCACGACGTCGGCGACCCCGGGGTGCTCGCGCAACGCTGCCTCGACCTCGTAGGGCGACACCTTCTCGCCGGCAACGTTGATGATCTCCTTGATCCGCCCGTGCAGGGTGAGGTATCCCGCATCGTCGAGCGAACCGAGATCACCGGTCCGAAACCAGCCGTCGTGCCATGCGCTGGCATTGGCTTCGGCCGGGGCGAGGTACCCCGCCATCAACCCCGGGCCGCGCACGACCACCTCGCCGAGCACACCCGGCGTCGTCGCGACCGTGTCGGCGGCGAGCACGGCGACGTCGGCACCAGCTGATCGCCCGACGGTTCCGGCGCGGCGCTCGCCCGGTGGCACCGGGTTACTGGTCATCTGATGCGAGGCCTCGGTCATCCCGTAGGCGTTGATCACCGGACATGCCAGCACACGCTCCAGGCGCTCGGCCACCACTGCCGGCAGCGGCGCAGAACTCGACCGGGCGAAGCGCAGACCCGGTGGCGCGGAAGTGGGGTCTGCGCGTAGCAACAGCGTGTTGTAGGCACTGGGCACGGCCGACGTCCAGGTGATGTCGGGCGCACGCAGTTGGCTGGCAAAGGCGAACGGGTCGAATCGTTCCGTGGTACGCACACTCGCCCCGGACACCACGCTCGCCAGCAGCACGCCGACAAGGCCATGGATGTGGAACAGCGGCATCACGTTGAGGCACCGATCGCCGGGGCCGATCTCCATGGTGCGCGCCACAGATCGCGCCGAAGCAACGAGGTTCTCGGCGCTCAGCCCGATCAGCTTCGGTCGGGCAGTGGTACCTGAGGTGTGCAACAGCAGAGCGTGGCCACTGCCGTGGTTTGCGGCGGCCCCGCTCCGGCGGTGCGAGCGCGTCCTATCGCCGGTCGACGTCAGCTCCCACCTGCCATCGCTGTCGGCGTCGATGATGCACAGGCTGCGCTGGCGCGCCGCCGCATGGGCGGCCGGAGCGAACCCGGCGAGTGACACGAGTACGTCGGCATCGAGATCGGTGAACGACGCAGCAAACTCGTCGTGTGTCAAGCGTGGGTTCACCGGCGCGAACGCGGCCACGGCCATCAGGCCCAGCGCACTCAGCGCCAGCAGCGTGCCGTTGGGCAGCACGACGCACACGCGCGGAGACGGCGGCAGGCCGGCAGCCGCCAACACGGCACCGAGGCGTTCAGTGAACCGGACGGCGTGCGCCGCGGTCGTCGGCCCGTTGTCGTCGACGAGTAGCACCGACGCTGGATCGAGCGTCCGTAGCGCTTCGCCGACGGCTGACTCCGACTGGTTCCTGGTCATCTACGACGGCTCCGCGACCGCCACGATGCAACCTCGCGCAGCACGCTGCGATGGTCGATTGCCGGGGGCCCACCAACGTGTTCACCCGCGGCGAGGCTGCCGATCACGGTTGCACCGAGATCGATGCGCGCACCGTCGCCGAGCGTGACGTTGTTCGAAACCCGGGCACCGGGGCCGATCCAGACTCCTGTGCCGACCTCCACGTTGCCGTTGACAACCGCACCGTGACCAACGATGCTGTCCGCGCCGATCCGGCTGTTGTGCGACACGAACGCGTTGTTGCCGACCCGTGCCGACGCACCCACCACCGTCGCCTGCCGGAACAGCCCGCGAGCGATCGTCGCGTTCGCAAACACGACTGCGTCATCTTCGATCACCACGGATCCGGCGTGGGTGAACTCGACCAGACGGTCGTCGATGCGGGCGGCCTGGAAACCGGATGCACCGAGAACGGAACCAGCGCCCACGGACACTCGGTCACCGATGCGGACTCGTCCAGTGATCACACATCCCGCACCGATGCTTGCCTCGGCGCCGATGACGACGTTGTTGCGGTCAATCGACGCAGTGGCGTGCACGCGGGCCGAGGGGTGGATCGACGTTGGTTCATCCCGGCCGTAGAAGTCGGTTCGCTTCACCAAAGCCTCATGAATCCGCCAGAACACCGCAGCCGGGTCGTCGGCGATCAGCACGCCGAGCCCTTCCGGAACGGCCGACGCGAGCCCGGCGGGCACGATCACCGCAGCGCTACCCGCCCGCACCGCTGCATCCAGAAAT
>JAYURF010000637.1:0-2724 GCA_043756365.1 Acidimicrobiales bacterium | reverse complement strand
TACCCGTCACGTTGTCGCCCCACCTGGTCGGACTGATCTTCTGCCCGCCCGACGAGCCCGGGCAGGGCGTGTTCGAGGTGGTCTTCCGCAACGGCATGGGCGCTGACGACGAGCAGATCGCCCGCAACGTCAGCCCGTTCACCGTGGAACCCGGCAAGTTCACCTACCGGCTGGTGCGCGGCGAACTGGATTTCATCGAGTACCGCCAGATCTTCGCCCACTGCCGGATCGGTCACGGTCCCTGGCACCTCGTCCCGTTCACGCTGCTCCCGCCCGTCGCCTGACTCGCCCGCCCGACGCCCCTGCCTGACGCAGCTGCCTGAGGCGGCCACGACCAGGTCAGGGGTACAGGGTTCGCTCACGCTGCGGCGGGTACAGTCGCAGTGTGTCGTTGACCCCTGAACAAGACCAGCAAGCCATCTCGCTCATCCGCGGGTTCGCGATGGACGCACCGCTGCAGGCCAAGAGCGGGCATCAAGGCACCGCCATGGCGCTTGCGCCACTCGCCCATGTTCTCTACAGCAGGGTGATGCGCCACGATCCGGCCACTCCCGAATGGCCCGATCGCGACCGGTTCATCCTGTCGAATGGCCACGCCTCGATCCTGCAGTACTCGATGCTCTACCTCAGCGGGTATGGCCTCGAGCTCGACGACATCAAGCAGTTCCGGCAATGGGAGTCATCCACGCCCGGCCACCCCGAGGTGCGCCACACCACAGGCGTCGAGGTCACCACCGGTCCGCTTGGCCAAGGGTTCGCCAACGCAGTCGGCATGGCCATCGCCGAGCGCCGCCTGGGGGGTCAGTTCCCCGGCCTCATCGACCACCACACCTTCGTCATCGCCGGCGACGGCTGCTTCATGGAGGGCGTCAGCCACGAGGCCGCGTCCCTCGCCGGTCACCTCGGTCTCGGTGGGCTCGTGTGCGTGTATGACGACAATCACGTCACCATCGATGGCATCACCGAGCTCGCCTACAGCGACGACGTCGCGCGCCGGTTCGAGGCGTACGGATGGCACGTCGAGAACATCGGCGAGGCAGCCAACGATCTCGATGCGCTGGAAGCAGCAGTCCGTCGGGCGATGGCCGTTTCCGACCGGCCGAGCCTGATCGTGCTGCGCACCCACATCGGGAACCCGAGCCCCGACCTCACTGATGATCCCCACGCCCACGGCAACCCGTTCACCGCAGCCCACGTCACCAGCACCAAGGCCGTCATGGGCATCCCCGACGAGCCGTTCTGGTCGCCGACCGATCTGGTCGAGGCGTACCGTGCTCACTGCGCATCGCAGGGCGAGATCGTACGCAGCCAGTGGGACAAGTTGCTCAGCGACACCAGCCACGACACCGCGGCATGGGATGCGTGCTGGGCGGGTACCGGGATCAACGGATGGGCCGATGCGCTCCCGACGTTCGCCGAGGGTGAATCGATCGCCACCAGGGTCGCCATCGAAAAGGCGTTCAATGCATCGCTGACCGGGGTGCCGGGCCTGATCGCCGGTTCGGCCGACCTCACCGGCAACACCGGCACTAAGTTGGCCGGCCAGCACGCTCAGTCCGTCGAGTACCCCGATGGGCGCCAGGTGTACTTCGGCGTTCGCGAACATGCGATGGGTTCGGCGATGGTCGGCATGGCCCTGCACGGCGGGGTGCTTCCCGCAGGCGGGACGTTCTTCGTGTTCCTCGATTACATGCGCCCGCCCGTGCGCCTGGCGGCAATCAGCAGGGCCAAGGTGGTTTTCGTGTTCACCCACGATTCCGTCGGCGTGGGCGAAGACGGCCCCACCCATCAACCCGTCGAGCACATCGCCACGCTGCGCGCCATCCCCAACCTGCAAGTCATCCGACCGGCGGACGCCAATGAAACCGTGGCGGCGTGGCGGGCCTGTGTGGATCACGACGGTCCGACTGCACTGGTGTTGTCGCGCCAGAACATCCCGGTCCGCACCGACGGCTCCGCTGTCGACGCGGGAGCGGGCGTGGTGCACGCGTGTGCCGATCCGGCGTTGGTGATCGTGGCGACCGGAAGCGAGGTGGCGCTGGCCATCACCGCCGCCGAGCAGCTGGCTGGCGAGATCGCCGTTCGTGTCGTCAGCATGCCGTCATGGGACCGCTTCGAACGCCAACCGGCTTCGGTGCACCGCGAGATCTTCCCCGCCGGGGTGCCGGTGCTGTCGGTGGAGGCCGCCGTCACGTTCGGCTGGGCGCGCTGGGCCGATCGCTCGATTGGTATCGATCGCTTCGGCGGCAGCGCACCGGGTGCCGTGGCCCTCGACCGCCTCGGCATCAACGTCACCAACGTCGTGTCAACCGCCCGTGACATGGTCGCCACTCCCGCCTGACCACACCAACTCGACCTCTCGAAAGGGATTCACCATGGACCGCATCGATCGCTTGTACCACGAGTTCGGCCAGAGCCCATGGCTCGACAACTTGAAGCGCGGCTACATCACCGGCGGCGAGCTAGCCCGGCTGGTGAACACCGGTATCCGTGGGCTCACCAGCAACCCGACGATCTTCCAGAAGGCGATTCAGGGTTCGGCGGACTACGACGAGCAGTTCCGTGCGCTCGCCGCACACGACCACCCTGTGATCGATCAGTACTGGGCGATGGTGCTGGCCGATATCAACGGCGCGCTCGACGCGTTCGCCCCGCTGCACCATCACAGTCATGGCCTCGACGGCTTCGTCAGCGTCGAGGTCGACCCCGGCCTGGCCCACGACA
>JAYURF010000636.1:0-2743 GCA_043756365.1 Acidimicrobiales bacterium | reverse complement strand
CATGGGCTTCGGTGCGCGCGTCGACCAGGGCAAGGTGCCGCCCGGCATGCATCCCACCCGGTCGGCGACACTGTCAGTCGGGCGTGACGTGGTCGGCCAGGTCGGCGAGATCCATCCCGATGTCCTCGATGCGTTCGGTGTGGCGGAACGGGTGGCGTGGCTGGAGCTTGACCTGTCGGTGCTGTTGATCGCCGAACCGAAGATCGTGCAGTGGAAGCCGATCAGCCGGTTTCCGAGCACGGACATCGACCTGGCGTTCCAGGTGCCTGACACGGTGGCTGCCGAGCGGGTCGACAAAGCGATCCGCCAGTCGGCCGCCGGTCTGCTGGCCAGCCTGCGCCTGTTCGACGTGTTCCGCGGAAACGGGGTCGCCGAAGGCAACCGCAGCCTCGCCTACCGGCTACGCCTCCAGGCGACTGACCGAACGCTCACCGACTCTGATATCGCCGCAGTTCGCGACAAAGCAGTCGCCGCCGTTGTCAAACTCGGCGGAGCCCTGCGCTCGTAACACATCGATCATCCAGCGGGCGGGGTAGCTGGTGCGTTCGTGTCCGGTGTGCGCTGTGGTGGCGCGTGTTGGTCACGGACGGCTCGGGGTAGCTGGTGCGTTCGTGTCCGGTGTGCGCTGTGGTGGCGCGTGTTGGTCACGGACGGCTCGGGTGGCGCGTGTTCGTGTCCGGTGTGCGCTGTGGTGGCGCGTGTTGGTCACGGACGGATCGCGGTCGCCGGTGGTGGCGCAGCCGACGGGGCGCGGGGGGTGTCAGTTGGCGGAGAGGTCGTCGGGCGAGTCGGCGATCCAGCGCAACGCGCCGCCTTGACGGCGAACCACGTCGCGCCACAGCGTGTCCGGTGTCTCGGTGAACACGTCGTCCGGTTCGGTGTCGAACACCATCCAGCCGCCGGCCGAGATCTCGGCTTCAAGCTGTCCAGGAGCCCAACCCGAGTACCCCTGGAACATGCGCAGCGCATCGATGTTCTCGGCGACCTCCGATGGCATCCAGCTCAGATCGACGGTGCCGAGCGAATCGGTCACCGGGCCCCATCCGGCATCGTTGCGACGCTGTCCACGGGCGACTGCGATCAGTGAACCCTCCGCCACCGGACCACCGACGAAGATCGACTTCGGAGCCGAGACGATGTCCAGCCACGAGTTGATCGAGCGCCGCCGGGCCTCGACGTCCACATCGTCATCGCCAGGGAAGTCATCGCCAGGGAAGTCGTCGCCGGGACTGCGCAGCAGATCGATCGGGGCGCCGGGGCGGTTCAGCACCACGCCGACGGCACCGAGGTCGTGGTGCTCGAGCAGGTACACCACTGTCCGGTCGAAGTTGGGATCGTCGAGCGGCGGCGTTGCCACGAGGAGGCGTCCGCGCAGGGACGCGTTCGGTACGATCACTCCACCAGTCTGCCCGCATCACCCCGGACACGGGAACGCGGCGTGTCGACAACCCACACCGCGGTGCATGGATCGGCACGTGGTCACTCCGCATGTGCGGGAATGTGCTCGCAGGAGCGCTCAGCGATGTGTTGAGGCTGGTGGCTACTGCACGACGTTGATCAGGCGACGGTGGACTGGGGTTCGTCGACGAGGTGCGGACGAGCGGATGCTCCGGCGGCGGAACTGCTGATGGCGCTGTTGATCGGTGTCACGTGCGCCTGCTTGCCGCGTACCGAGCGGACGAGGCGGCCGAGGAGGTGTTCGAAGGTGTCGATCATGATGTCGATGTCGCCTGCGACGGTCCAGTTGTCGACGTAGAACAGATCGAGCCGCCGGTACGCGTCGAACGATGGGCTATCGCGGGCCTCGACCTGCCACAGGCCGGTGATGCCCGGCTTGACGTCCTCACGACGGCGGAGCTCTGCGTCGAAAACGATGACCTCGCTCGGCAGCGCCGGGCGCGGGCCGACGATGCTCATCTGGTTCAACAAGACGTTCAACAACTGCGGCACCTCGTCGAGGCTGGTGAGCCGCAGGATCCGGCCGATCGTCGTGACGCGGGGGTCGACGTCGATCTTGAACAGGGGGCCGGTTCGTTCGTTGGCTGCTTCAAGGGCCGCAAGACGATCCTCGGCATCGACCACCATCGTGCGGAACTTATACACCTCGAACGATCGGCCGTGGCGGCCGACCCGCACCTGCTTGAACAGCACCGGACCACGATCGGTGCACTTGATCGCCGCCGCACAAGCGACCAGCACGGGTGAGAACACAACAAGCACGGCGACCGCGCAACTCACGTCGATTGCCCGCTTGGCGAACCGGTCGAGCCGGCTGGCCCGGGACTGCTCGAGGTAGATCATCGGCTCGTGGGCAAGGTGGAGTTGGCGCATTCGCTGCACGTCGAACCCGGCCAGCCCGTTGGAGACCTGGACGTGGATGCGTCGCCGCTGCAGACGCTTGACCAGCGCGCTGATCTCGGGGTGCTCCGACGCCGCAGCACTCAGCACCACGCCGGTGACCGCGGTGGACACGGCGATCTGTTCGGTTTCGTCGATCGGGCCCTTCCACAGCCCGAGCAACCCGTTGGCCCGGGCTGGTTCACGGTCGCCCACCACGCCGACGACGCGCATGCCGTAGTCCGGATGATCGCCGATGAGCGACACCAGTCGTGCGGCGTGCCAGCCGGTACCGACCACCAATACGTCGCGCACGTTGTCGCCGCTGTGCCGGGTGCTGCGCACAACGCTGCGAAACACGCTGCGTTCGACGACGAGCGCCACGACCACCAGCGCAGAGCCGAGC
>JAYURF010000635.1:0-7627 GCA_043756365.1 Acidimicrobiales bacterium | reverse complement strand
AGTGGACCTGGACCCCAATCGATTTGCATTTCTCGATATCGAGCATCGAGACGATGGTGTGTCGATCGTCATGCTGAACCGTCCGGAAAAGCGCAATGCGCTGAACCTGGCCACGATCGATGAGTTGGTGCAGTTCTTCTCGACTGCCCCGCGCGCCGGGGTAAAAGCGGTTGTCCTTGCCGGCGCCGGGGATCACTTCTGTGCCGGCCTCGACCTGATCGAACATCATGACGCCAACCGGACTCCGGCGGAGTTCATGCACGTGTGCCTTCGCTGGCACGAGGCGTTCAACAAGATGGAGTACGGCGGTGTTCCGATCGTGGCCGCGCTGCATGGCGCAGTCGTCGGTGGCGGTCTCGAACTTGCAAGTTCGGCACACATCCGGGTCATGGACGACTCGACGTACTTCGCGTTGCCCGAAGGGCAGCGAGGTCTCTTCACGGGCGGCGGCGCCACCATCCGCGTTGCCCAGTTGGTCGGCAAGGCGCGCATGATCGACATGATGTTGACCGGGCGGGTCCACCAGGGGCAGGCCGCCGTCGAACTGGGGCTCGCTCAATACTTGGAAACGGAAGGGTCGAGCTTCGACAGGGCCGTTGAACTCGCCGAGCAGGCGGCAAGGAATCTTCCCCTGACAAACTTTGCGATCTGCTCAGCCATCAGCCACGTGCAGAACATGTCGTCGTTCGATGCTGCGTACACCGAGTCGGTCGTAGCCGGGGTCGTCAACACGCAACCGGACGCTCGCGAGCGTCTTGCTGCGTTCGCGAACAAGACCGCTCCGCGCACGCGTCCTGCCGGCTCGTAACGCATACACGCATCGAAAGGACTGTCGACTATGACCACGATCGCTCCCACCACCCGGCTTCGAAAGTCGCCGTTCTACGACGCGGTGATGGCTGACGGCGCTACGTCGATGATGCCGTACAACCAGATGTTGCTGCCTGGTGGCTTCGGCGACCCCGAGACCGAATACCGCAGGCTCACCGAAGGCGTGTCGATGTGGGACGTGGCGTGCGAACGGCAGATCCAACTGCGAGGCCCGGACGCGGGCCGTCTCGCCCAGATCCTGTGTCCTCGGGACCTGTCGAAGAACGTGGTCGGACAGGGCAGGTACGTTGCGTTGTGCAACCATCGGGGCACGATCATCAACGACCCGGTGCTGTTGAAAGTGGCCGACGACTGCTACTGGTTCTCGATCGCCGACTCCGACATCGGACTCTGGGCATCGGGCATCGCGGCCGAACGCGGCCTCGATGTCGAGGTCTCAGAACCGGACGTGTCACCACTCGCAGTTCAAGGGCCCAAGGCGGCTGACGTCGTGGCATCCATCTTCGGCGAGTGGGTACGCGACCTCAAGTACTTCGCCTTCGCCGACGCCGACCTCGACGGCATTCCGCTCAAGGTCGCCCGATCAGGCTGGTCCAAGCAGGGCGGCTTCGAGCTCTACCTGATGGATGGATCGCGCGGCGCGGACCTGTGGAACATCGTCAAGGAGGCAGGTCGGCCGTGGGGCATCGGGCCCGGCTGTCCGAACCCGAGCGAGCGAATCGAGAACGGCCTGCTGTCGTGGGGCGGAGACACCGACGCACACACGAATCCATTCGAGGTTCGGCTCGACCGGTTCGTTGATCTGGACGTGCCCGATGACGTGATCGGCATCCATGCGTTGCGCCGCATCGCAATCGAGGGTCCGACGCGGCACCAGTTGGGTGTCGTGCTCGACGGCGATCAGCCCCAGCCGAGTCACGACCAGTGGTTCGACATCGTCGTCAGCGGCACCAAGATCGGCGACATGACCAACGGCACCTGGAGCTTCAAACTCGAACGCAACATCGGGTTCGGACTCGTCTCCGTCAACTGCAACGTCGGCGACCACGTTCAAGTCCACAAGTCAGGCAACGTCGTCCAAGGCCGACTGTCGGCCATCCCATTCACGACCGCCCAAGTGTCCGGAAGGTGAGCGAACAACCCGTGGGAGGCGGCGGTACCGGCGAGCAACACGAGTTGAGCGACGAAGCGTCCTCACCCCCGGCGCTGATCCGCCCGAAGAGAGCGGCATGGACCCTTGGCACCGCTATGGATCGGTCGATCTGCTGGTTTGGTGAACCGCGGGGGCGGGTTGGCGCGACCGTGGGGTGTGTCTGCTGAGCGCTTGCCTATCGCGAGCACGTCGTCGCGTTTGGTTTCGATGTCCGACGACCAGCTGGTCGGCAAGCAGCGAGATACGATCAACGCTGCCGCAGTAGTAGCGGCGATCCAACGAAGCGGAACCCCTCCGGCCCAAGTGGGTAAGCGCGTCCTCGCAACTCGAACAGTCGACAGCAGGAAGCGTCCGGCCATGCCACCGACGAAGTTCGCAACAAGGTCTGCAGTGTCAGCGCTTCGAAATCCTGTAAAGGCCTGCCCGCTCTCCACCAGGAACGCCGCCCCGGCCACGGCAGCGGCCGACCACCACATGCCCCGGTCCCGCAGCAGTCCGCGAATACAGAACCCCAGCGGGACGAAGAGCACAATGTTCAGCCACCACCCCGAGGTCCCGAAGGTCGAGGCGACGTCGATCCCATCGAAGGGCCAGGTCACCACCTTCTGTACCGAGCCAGCGAACTCCACCTGTCCAAGTTCGAAGAGCTGAGGACGTCAAGGTGGCATAGGTGTTCTCCCTAACCCGGTCTCGACGGTGATCGTCAGGTGCGTCGGGTGACGTTGACTTCGGTGGGGTTTGCCAGCATGTCGAACACCGCCGAGTACTTCGCCCCGGCGGCCAGCAGCGCGTCCTTCTGCTCGCTATCGCAGTCGGCGTCGATGTCGAACTCGATGTCGACGTTGCTGAACCCCTTGCGAACATCAGGATCGACACCCAGAACGCCTCGGACGTCGATGTCGGCGCTCACGGTGGAGGTGACCTTGTTCAGCTGAATCTTGCGGGCAGCTGCGCCGGTTGCGATCCCGGCGGTGATGCACGCCGCGAGCGCGTGGAGGACGTACTCCTGAGGAGTCGGGCCGTGGCCGTGGCCGAGCGTGGGATGGTCGGCTTTGAAGGTGAACTCTTGGACGTGCTCATGGTCACCGCCCATGCCGTACCACTCGTAGATGGTGGATTGACTCGCTGTCCCCTCGACCCAGTCGTTCCTTGCGGAGAACCGGAACTGGGCGAGTTCGCCATTCTCGCGGGTCTTGGCGATCGCTCCGAACAACTTGTTGCACGGTACGCCGTTGATTTCCTCATCCATGGTGCAGCCCCTCCGTCGTCGGCAATGACCATACGCCTCCCCAGCAACCCTGTCTAGGGTCGACAGCGGTGGCTCTGGCTCCTACGATCGTGTCCGGGATCGAGGGGGCTGCGCCATGTCATGGGAAATGGTCGATGAAGGTTGGGGACGTCGCGCGGTCGAGTTCGCGACATTGAGTGAGCCGTCGGCCTGCCGCGAGTACGTCGCGGTGCATCATCGGCTCGGTGTCGGCGGCGGCGACCGCCTGCTCGATGTCGCCTGCGGCTCGGGGCTGGCCATCGAGCTCGCCAGGATGAGAGGTGCCGCCTGTTCCGGGCTCGACGCCTCCTCGCGTCTCGTCGCGGTGGCCAAGGACCGCAACCCTGCCAGCGACATTCGGGTGGGCGACATGAAGGCCCTTCCTTGGGATCGCGAGACCTTTGAGGTCGTGACAAGTTTCCGTGGGATCTGGGGGACGACGCCCACTGCCGTCGAAGAGGCACACCGTGTTCTCGTTCCGGGCGGCCGGCTTGCGATCACGGTGTGGGGAAACGTCGGCAAATCCCCGGGCGCATGGATGATGGCACCGTTCCGATGGGCGACCGACGACAAGGTCCAGCACCAGGCCGACATGGTGTCGTTGGGACGACCGGGCGTCGGCGAAGCGTTCCTCGATCGATGTGGCTTCGACGTCGCCGATCGGTTCGAGATCCCATTCGTGTTCGAGTTCCCCGATCCGGACACCTTCGCACGAGCGCTTGCGTCGACCGGCCCTGGCTTCGAGGCAATCCAGAGCATCGGCGAGGACGAGTTCCTCCACCGGGCGACCCAGCTCGCCGCTGAACACGTACGCGACGGCCTCGCGCTACGCGGCGAGGTTCAGCTGTTCGGTTACATCGGCACGAAGCGCTGATCAACCACCGGCAGCGAGATGACCGACGAGATGGTCGACCAGATCGCTGCTGTCGTCGACCGCTCCGTGCAGGAAGCTCGACTTCCGTCGGCGCAGGAAACTCGCCCCAAGGACATAAACCCCTGGGGCGTCCACGACGCCGCCGTCGTGGCGGAGTTGGCCGGCCACATCGAACACGGGGAGCTCGACCCAGGAGTAGTCCGGACGGAATCCGGTCGCCCAGACAATCGTCGTGATCTCCCCGCTCGTCAGATCAAGCGTCAGCGGAGCACCTCGAGTGACTCGCGTCGGTTCGTAGCGCTCTGCGGCCCCGACGTCACCGTTCAGGCCCCGTTCGGTGATCCATCCGTCGATGTCGTCGAGCAAGCGACCGAGCTTCTGGTCGGCCAACGCGCAATGGTTTCGCAACCCACCCGAGAACATCGCCACACCGTCTCGGATGGCGCCAAGTCGACCCCGCAGCTGCACCCCCGCGTCGGTAGCAGAGTTGAGATCGAGAGTTCGACGTTCCGGCGTGCCGATGAGTTGTGGCGACGCCACCTTGCGGGCCTTGACGATGTCCTCGACTTCGTCGTAACGCTCGTCGAGACGCCCGATCGATTCCATCCAGTGTTGGATGTCAGACCCGCGGTAGGTCCTCGGCATCCGAACATGCTCGCCAACCGACAGCGTGACCGGTCGACCCGACGCGTGGATCTCCTCGGCGAGTTGGAGTCCGGTCGCCGCCGCCCCGATCACGAGGACGCCGCCGTCAGCGAGCTGATCGGGATGCCGGTACTCGAGTGGGTTGACCTGGGTGACGCCTGCCGGAACGGCTGCAGCGACATTCGGGATGACGGGGATGTTGCATGCGCCTCCAGCCAACACAACGCACCGGCAACGCCACGTACCCTGGTCGGTGACGACCTCGTAGCCGTCCCCGAACGGTCGAACCGCAGTGACCGTGGTGCCGGTCTCGACCGGCGCCCCGATCGTGTCGGCATAGGTCTGGATGAAGCCCACGACATCGCTGCCGGTCATGAATCCGTCTGGATCGTCGCCGTCGTACACCCGACCGGGCAGGCGCGCCTGCCAGTTGGGTGTGAGCATCGTGAACGAGTCCCAACGCTGGGTCCGCCACGAGGTAGCCACCTCGCTCCTCTCCAACACGACGTGATCGACACTGCGGTCCGACAGCCGCTTGCTCATCGCCAGCCCGTTGTGCCCACCGCCGACCACCACTACCGTGACCCGACGTTGCCCAGACATGGGACCATCCTTCCAGATCTCCTGATTCGGTCCTTCCGTGCGATGTCGAAGTGGATGCGACCCGGAGTTCCTCGTCGTTGCTGCGACGGAGTCCTCCGCAATGCCAAGGGTGGCTCAGCGGGCGGTGTCGGGCCCGATGACGGCGGCGATCTCAACGACGATGTCTGCCGGGAACCCGCCGCACCGGGCATGTTCGCGGATGGTCTCTGCGTGCTCGGTCTCGTGTACGCAGTAGATCTTGTCGCCGGCCACGTAGCTGGTAATCCACTTGTACGGAACGCCGAGTCCGGCAACGACTTCGTTGGACTTGGCCGCGATATCGGCCAGTTCGTCTGCACTTAACGTGTTCGCTCCGTCGATGTTGCGCTCGATGATGAACTGCGGCATGTGATGCTCCTCTTCCACGGTGACGCCATCAGCGGCGTCGGGCGCAACGATCGTCGCTGACCGTGTGCACCTGCGTACGACGGGGTCGATCGACGTGGTTTGTCGCCGCACACGGATTCGCACACGGCTCCGTGATCAACTTGTGTGTTCGGGCGAGGCACGAGCATGGACAGTCGGGAGGTGTGACAGGCTTGGACGAGATGCTCCACATCCGCCTGATCGGCGCACCACGTATCGAAGGCCCGGAAGGCGAACTGCGCGAGTTGCGTGGAAAGAAACCGTGGGCGGTGCTGGCCCGAGTGCTCTTGGCCGATCGGCCGCTCACCCGCCGGGAATTGAGCGCGGAGCTCTTTCCAGAAGCTGCCGATCCCTTGGGGTCGTTGCGCTGGTGTCTCGCCAGCGTTCGCAAGGCAATCGGCAGCGCCGAGGTCCTCACCGGTGATCCCATCCGACGAGAGATGCCGGACTGGGTCGACGTCGACGTGCACCACTTGCGAAATGGTCTGGTCGGTACAGCGGACTACGGGGAACTGCTCGAGGGAGTAGATCCGCCGTGTGGTCCGGAGTTCTCGACGTGGCTGCTGGTCGCTCGCCAACAGGTCTCCTCCCGGATCGCCGCCCAACTCCGTGATGCGACGATCACGGCGATCTCACGCAACCAGCACGACCTGGCGGTCGAACTGGCCGAAGTGGCGGCGCGCCGGTCACCATACGACGAGGGAGCGCAGGTGTTGCTCGTCAGAGCGCTCGTTGCAGCCGGTCATCCCACCGCCGCCCTCGAGCACGTGACTGCGGTCGAGTCGCTGTTTCGAGTGGAACTCGGGTCCGAACCGACGCCGGCGTTGCGGAGCGCCGCTCGCGTCAACGTCGCCGCCGCTCCTCCAGGAGTCTCCCCTGAAGCGCTCGCGTCGAGCTTGCTGCGTTCGGGCCGCGCGGCGATGTCAGCTGGCGCAGTCGATGCAGGCATCGACTGCCTCCGACGCGCCGGCGTCGAGGCCGAATCGGCGGGCGACCCACGACTCCACGGCCAATGCTTGCTGGAGCTCGGCAGCGCGCTGGTGCATGCCGTGCGCGGGTTCGACGACGAAGGCAGTGTGCTGCTCGAACAAGCGTTGCAACTTGCCCAGACCTCGGGGGACGTCGAAGTTGCCGTCGCCGCGCTGCGCGAACGTGCCTACGTCGACACCCTCGCCGGGCGACGCCCCGAGGCGCAACGACAATTGACCGTCGCACTTCAACTCGCGGACAGCTCACCTGCGTTGCTCCCGGGTCTGCTCTCGGTCTCCGCGTTCAACCTCGCCGACTGGGGCCACGTCGATGAGGCACTGGAGCAGTACGAAGTGGCCATCGAAGCCGCCCGATCAGTCGCGGATCGACGCTGGGAAGGCTGGGCACTCGGACTCGGCGGATGGGCTGCCCTTTCGAACCAACGCCTCGAGCAGGCTCAAGACTGGCTGCAGCAGTGCCTCGACGTCGTCCACCAGACGCAGTGGATGTCATTCGAGCCCTGGCCGATGACCGCGCTAGCCGAAGCACACCTCACCGAACGCTCCCTTTCGACGGCAACGGGCGAACTCGAGCAGATCTTCGCCACGAGTTGCCAACTCGAAGACCCGTGCTGGGAAGGAGCGAGCGGACGCGTCCTCGCACTTCATCACGCCCAGGCCGGTCGACCCGAACGAGCGCTCGACTGGATCATCGACGCCCGTCACCGTGCGCTACGCAGACCAGACACCTGGGCAGGCATGATCGGGGCAATCCTGCTCACCGAAGCACAGATCCGCCACTCGATCGGCGACACCGCCGGAGCGAACACCACCGCCCGCGAACTCGTCGCCTTCGCCGCACGAACCCAACTCGACCACCT
>JAYURF010000634.1:0-2746 GCA_043756365.1 Acidimicrobiales bacterium | reverse complement strand
ACTTCACGGTTTGGCCGGCGCGCACCTATCGCCCCACCGTGTCGAGCCTCAACGCCACAGCGGTCGGCCAGACCATCGCAAACCACGTGATCACACCGGTCAGCGATGGCGGATTCAACTTCTACACCCAGATCGGGGCGCACCTCATCGCCGACGTCACCGGATGGTTCACCGGTGCCCCGACGCCGAGCGCGCTTCCGGTCGCCGTACCGATCCCCGGACCCTTCGGTCCGGCCGAGGTTGGTGGGTACATCTACCGTTCGGCAGTTGCCGGCAACACGCTGGGCACCAATGTGGCCGGTCCCGAGTGGTTCCCGATCCGCTGGAACTCGTGCCGCCCGATCCGCTACCTCGTCAATCTCAACGGCTATCCCGCCCAGTACCGGCAGGTGATCGAGGAGGCGGTCGAGCGGATCGGCACGGCCACGGGTTTGCAGTTCGCCCCACTCGGAGACACAGCGTTCATGCCGACCAACACCGATCCGTGGGCGCTGACGAGATCGCAGCGGGTGAGTCGGAATGGACCGCACGACCTGATCATCGCCCTGGGCAATGAGGCCGTCACCGATCTCGTGCCGGGCTTTGTCGGCGGGGTCGCCGTCACCGACACCGTGGTGTCGTCGCGGACCGGAGCAATCACCGCCTCGTCGGTCGTGGTCGACATGGGCGACACCGCACGAACGTTGGATTGGTCAAGCGGCGGCACCGGGACCACGTTGTTGCACGAACTCGCCCACGCCGTCGGGCTCGGCCATGTCCCCGACTCCAGTCAGGTGATGTTCCCGTCGACCTCGCCGGGGGTGACCACGTACGGCGGCGGTGACCTGCGCGGCCTCTGGCAGGTCGGCGCCGTCCGCGGCTGCGCCACCATCTGAGCGCACGCGCCCCCAGGATCTGGGCAGGATTCCTCTCGGTATCCGAGAGAATCCTGCCCAGATCCTGTGAGAGGGTGGGGGATGCGTTTGGCTGCGGTGTTCCCGACATGCGAGATCGGTGCTGATGCGGGGGCGGTGAGAGCCTGGGCCACAGCGGTCGAGGAGATGGGGTTCGACCGGATCATCGCCTACGACCACGTGCTCGGTGCCACTCACGAACGGCGCGACCCGCCGTTGCTCGGCCCGTACACCGAACGTGATCCGTTCCGCGAGCCGATGGTGCTGTTCGGGTTCCTGGCTGCGATCACCAGCCGAGTCGAGTTGATGACCGGGGTGATCATCTTGCCGCAACGTCAGGCGGTGCTCGTTGCCAAGCAGGCGACCGAGATCGACATCTTGTCGCAGGGCCGCTTCGTGCTGGGTGTTGGCAGCGGATGGAACCACGTCGAGTACGAGGCACTGGGGATGGAGTTCGCCAACCGGGCCCGCCGGTTCGATGAACAGGTCGACGTGATTCGCCGGCTGTGGAGCGAGGACCTCGTCGATTTCACCGGTCGCTACCACCGCATCGACCGCGCCGGGCTGGCTCCGCGGCCCGCTCGGTCGATCCCGATGTGGTTCGGTGGCTCAGCCGAGGGTGCTCTGGCCCGAGCCGCGAAGCACGGCGACGGCTTCACCTTCGGCACCGGTGGTTCGCGCATCGCTGCGCCGCTCGCCCGCCTGCGTGAGTTGCTGGTCGAGCACGGCCGCGACCCGGCGACATTCGCGGTCGAGGCGATCATGCACGCCGGCAAGGGCCCCGAGGCCGTGGCCGCCGAGGCCGCGCAGTGGCAGTCCCTCGGTGGCACCCACGTGGCCATTTCGACGATGACCATCGCCAAGCTCGGGGCCGCATCTTCGCCCTGTCACACCGTCGACGACCACCTCGACCTCCTCGCCCACGTCAAATCCCAGCTCTCCTGAGCACTGCCGGCCCCTGAGCGCCAATCGGCCCGGCCGCCGAACTTTGTCGGTCTGAACAGTCCCAGCATGTCGAGACCGACAAAGTTCGCCGGGGTGGGGCGCGGCGGCTCGTGGGCCGCCGAACTTTGTCGGTCCGAACAGCCTCAGCATGTCGAGACCGACAAAGTTCGCTCGGCGCGGCGGCCGGGTGTTAGCCGTTCTTGGGGAGATCGCTCCATGACATCGTGCGGTCGTTGTTGGGTTCCTTGGGGAGGCCGAGCGCTCGTTCGCCGATGATGTTGCGCTGCACCTGATCGGTGCCGCCGTAGATGGGCGGCGCCTGCGCGAACAGCGCCATCTCGGTGACGAACCCGAGCAGCGGCTGGCCGGTTGCCTCGTCGAGCTTGGTGCGGGCTTCGGCGGTGTAGCCGTGCAGCATGCCGTATCCGCCTGTGATTGCCAGGCCGAGGTCGCGCGACTGGCGCACGATCTCGCTCATCGACAACTTGGAGATGTTGCCGGCACCGGGGATGTCTCGGCCGGCGCGTTGCTCAGCCTTCAGTCGCAGCGCGGTGTACCTGCCGACCTCGCCCAACGTGTACAGCTTCATCAATGCCTGGCGAATTGGAGGATCGGCGATCTTGCCGTTACGTGTGGCCATGTCGATGAACATCTTCTGCGCGCCGCCGACCGCCGCCCCGCCACCGCCTCCACCGGGGGCACGGGGTTTGGTGACGAACTCACCGGCCCGCTTGTCGATATCGCCGGCGATCGTGCCCGGCACCGCAAGCGCAACAGCCACGCTGCCCCCGGCACCGAGCCCACTGCGTTCGTAGGCCAAGGTGGTGTTGGCAACCGCCCACCCGTTGTTCAGCCCACCAACCAGCGAATCGTCGCTCACCCGGGCATCCGACATGAACACCTCGTTG
>JAYURF010000633.1:0-2749 GCA_043756365.1 Acidimicrobiales bacterium | reverse complement strand
TTTCCGGGGGCCTCGACGAGGCGATCGCCGGGCTGGAGTCGTTCGGTTCGTCGACGATCGATTTCGACGTGGCGATCGACGAGACGGTGATGATCAACACCGACGTGGTCATCAACCGCACCGTGGAAGTCCCGGTCAAGACCACCTTGCCGATCAACGAATCGTTCGACACGACCATCCGCATCGCCGGCCCGTTCGGCACCGACATCCCCCTCAATGTCACGGTGCCCGTTGACATCGATGTCCCGATCGACCTCACGCTCAGCATCCCCATCAACGAGACCGTCCCAATCGATGCCGAGGTACCGGTGCAGCTGAGCGTACCGATCAGCATGAACGTCGGCGAGACCGAACTGGCCGATCTCAGCGCCTCGCTTGCCGCCGGTCTGCGATCGTTGCAACAGGTACTCGAGGGTCTCAGCGGCTGAACCTTCATCGTTGTCGCTGTACATGACGTCGTCCGGTCGACTGTGCAACGACGGCTACTGTTTGCGGGCGTGACGACTAGCGAAGGCGACCGGTTCTACCGGGTCGCCCGCGCGGTCACCGGCGCCGCATATCGCACTCTCACTCCGGTTGCTGCCCACGGCGAACGCCATGTCCCACTGACCGGGCCGGTGATCCTCGCCGCGAACCACATCTCGTTCTTCGACACGGTCGTGCTGATGTTGTCGGTGCCGAGGCGCACCTACTTCATCGGGAAGTCCGAGTACATGGATTCGTGGACGACACGCCACCTGTTCCCGGCACTCGGTCTGATCCCGATCGAACGCGCCGCAGCGCGTCAAGCGATGGTGGCGCTCGAGGTTGCCGCGGGCGTGCTCCGCCGCGGTGACGTGCTGGCGATCTATCCGGAGGGGACCCGTTCGCGCGACGGGTTGTTGCACCGCGGCCACACCGGTGCAGCACAGTTGGCCCTGATGACAGGCGCACCGGTGGTCCCGATCGGCCTGGTGGGCACCGACCGGATTCAACCCGTCGGTGCCCGTGTGCCACGCCCGTTCCGGCGCGCCGAGATTCGGTTCGGGCCGCCGTTGAATCCAGCCGATTACGGTGGGTCGTCGCGTCGACGCCGGCAGATGCTCACCGGCGACTTGATGGAGGCCATCCGCCAGCTCTCCGGTCGAGTCGGGTCCGATGATTTTTCGACCGGCGAGCCGCCGCTGATCCGTGGTGGCAACGAATCGGTCTACGAGGTGCGGCGGGTGATCGGCAGCGGGGCAACGTGGCACCAAGCAGCGCGATTCGCCGTCACCGAGCTGTGTGTGCGCCACGACGATGCCCGCGTCGGTGAAGTCCGTCGGCTGCAATGCCACGTGCACCGCGACGGTTCGGTACGGATGAGCACCGAACTGGCGATCTCGACCAAGTTCCAACCGTCCCCGTCCCCGTCACCCGTCCCTTCACCCGTCGCAGGAGCAGCCCATGAATGACAGCGTGTACCAAGTCGTCGAATTGATCGGATCGAGCAGCGAGTCGTGGGAGTTCGCAGCCCAGAACGCCGTCCGTGAAGGCTCGCGGACCTACAAGGATCTGCGTGTTGCCGAGGTTGTCGAGATGGACGTGTTGATCGAGAACGGCACGATCATCGCCTACCGCACCAAGTTGCGGCTCAGCTTCAAATCCGGCGGCTGAAAGCCCGCACAGCACCCGACCGGTGACCGCGATCGTTGACGAAACGTTGATAAGTCGATGATCAAGCGGTGAGGGCACCTGCGTAATGTCGCCCTGACCACCACCGGGGTTGTGGTCACACCGAGACACCCGTCGCGGTGCTGTACCACTGGGGGTTTCATGAGTTGCACCTTGTTCGTCATCCGCGCCGCGGAGTTCTTTCGTCGGGGGTGGCACGATGGTAGAGAAGATGAAAGGTGTCGCACCGTTAGCGGTCATCATTGGTGTCTTGGCGTTCATCTACGTGGAGTTCACGTTGAACTTCACGTTCCATTGGGTGACCAGCGGGGACCTTGGCATCGGTCTGGCGCTGCCGTCGAACTTCCATCTCGTCGTACCGGCGGGCTTTGTCAGTTGGGGCCTGTTCTTCCTGTTCGGGGCCGATACGGAGGCGTTTGTGAAAACGCTGATCGCCTGCGTCGCCGGCTCCTTGGGGGCGCTCGTGACGATGGTGGTCGGTCCCGCGCTTGCCGACCTGCCCGACTTCTGGGGCATCGCCGCGGTCGTCGGCGTGGTGTCGTTCGTGCTGGTGCTGATCATCCCGATCAGCGAGAAGTACAGCGTGGCCGCCTGCTTCCCTGCGTTCGCCTCGGTGGTGTTTTGGTGGATAGCGACCGGCCTCGATGGCTGGGCGGAAGATGGCGGAGGGGTCGGCAACAGCATCGAGGCGCTTGGTGACCCGGCAACTGCCGGGGCTGGGGCGTTCGGCGGAGTTCTGTCGACGCCGTATGCGATGGTGTGGATCAACGTCTTGGTGACGCTGGTGATCGGTGCTGTGTTCGGGCTCGCGTCGGCTCGCCTGAACGCGATGGTTGCCGCCCGCAATGCGCCGGCCGAAGCGGCCGCCTGACGAAACAGGATTTGTCGAACGGACTCGTGACCGGGCACTGCGCCCGGTCACGAGGAATGTCGACCGGGGTGTTGGTCACAGGATTTGGTTACGGCTCGAACCGATAGCCGACCCGCGCCACGGTCTTCAGCCAGCGCGGTGAAGCCGGATCGAACTCGAGCTTGGTACGTAGCCGGTGGACGTGTTGGGTGACGGTCGCCTCATATCGCCACTCCGGTGACGACC
>JAYURF010000632.1:0-7657 GCA_043756365.1 Acidimicrobiales bacterium | reverse complement strand
CCCGACGATTCGACCGCAGCCCGACCGGAAGACTCGGCGCCCGGCGAGCTGGCCTGGGCACCGATCGAATCCGTCGAGCAGGTACTGGTGTTCGGCCGTGCCAAGCGCCCGGTGCGCAGCCGCGAGCGCCGCCAACTCAGTGCACTGTGCCGCCTCACGTCCTCGCTACTCGATGAACCATCACAGGCTCGATGACGCCGCGTGAGAGCCACCGGCCCCGGCGGCATGGAGCCGGGTCGGAGCGATCGTGTGTCGAGAAATGCACCGTGGCGGTGTGAAAGTCGACAATCGACCGGGCGGGGCTGGTGTCAGAGGGGGGCCCAGTGGCGGGAACGTTCGACGGCTCGGAGCCACTGGGTGTGGCCGGCGTCGGCGGCGACCTGCGCGTCACCGGTCGCGGGATGGAACTCGGCGTCGAGCTCCCAGCGATCGGTCACCGACTGCAGCGACGGCCACACGCCCTCGGCCAGGCCGGCGAGGAATGCTGCGCCGAGCGCCGTGGTCTCGTGATCGCGCGGCCGCCGGACGGGAACCCCGAGCTGGTCGGCCTGGACCTGCATCAGCAGATCCATCACCGCGGCACCGCCGTCGACACGCAGGTCACCGAGGGGGACTCCGGATGCCGACACCATCGCATCGACCACGTCACGGGTCTGATACGCCATCGACTCGACAGTGGCGCGAGCGAGATGGGCACGTGTGGTGCCACGGGTGATGCCGGTGATGGTGCCGCGGGCGTACGGGTCCCACCACGGGCTGCCGAGCCCGGTGAATGCCGGCACCATGTACACGCCGCCCGTGTCGGCGACAGTTTCGGCGAGCGGGCCGATCTCCGCCGCCGAGTCGATGATCGACAACCCGTCGCGCAGCCATTGCACGGCTGCGCCGGTGACGAAGATCGCCCCCTCGAGCGCGTAGGCGGTGGTGCCGTCGGCCAGCGTCCAGGCCACGGTGGTGAGCATGCCCTCGGTCGGCGGCGGGCAGGTGGGGCCTACGTTGAGGAGTACGAAGCTGCCGGTGCCATAGGTGTTCTTGGCCATGCCCGGCTCGAAGCACGCCTGCCCGAACAGCGCCGCTTGCTGGTCGCCGGCGATGCCGGAGATGGGGATGCCGCCCGGTACGCCGCAGCGTTCGCTGGTGATGCCGAACCGCCCGCTCGATGGCATCACCGCGGGCAGGCTGCCGATCGGTACGTGGAGCAGGGCGCACATGTCCGCCGACCAGGCCAGTTCGCGGATGTCGAACAGCATCGTCCGGCTCGCGTTGGACGGGTCGGTCGCATGCACCTCGCCGCCGGAGAGGTTCCACAGAATCCACGAATCGATCGTGCCGAGGGCGAGGTCGTCGGTGACCGGGATGTCGCGGTTGGCCAGCAGCCACTCGAACTTGGTACCGGAGAAGTACGGGTCGAGCACGAGTCCGGTTCGCGCGCGAACCATCGGCAACGCCCCGTCGGCGGTGAGTTCGTCGCAGCGGGCAGCGGTGCGCCGGTCCTGCCACACGATCGCGGTGCCGTACGGGCGGCCGGTGGAACGACTCCAGGCAACGACTGTCTCGCGCTGGTTGGTGATCCCGATTGCGGCGACCCGTGCATCAGCCGACGTCGTCTGAGTAACGACGTCAAGGAGGGTCTCGCGGACACACGTCCAGATCTCCTCGGCATCGTGTTCGACCCAGCCCGGTGCCGGGAAGTGCTGGGTGAACTCGCGATATGACGAGACCGACGGGCTGTCGGTGAACACGGCCCGGCTACGAACTCCAGTTGTTCCGGCATCGATCGCGATCACACACACTTGGTCCGACATGGCCACGGACGATACCGCAGCGTGCCGGGACAGTGATTCGGGTGGCGTGCCCGTGGGGCCCACCCGACTGATTGCATCTCCCGTCGTACCGCAGCGGCGGGAGCGCTCGTCGTCACGGCAGTTTGCCCGTATCCTCGGGCAACATGCGTGTCGGGATCTTGACAGGGGGCGGCGACTGCCCTGGTTTGAATGCGGTGATCCGGGCGATCGTACGCAAGGGCGAGCAGGTGTACGGCGATGAGGTGATCGGCTTCCTCGATGCGTGGGACGGGGTGATGGACCGCCGGACGATGCCGTTGCACGTGGCCTCGCTGCGCGGCATGCTGCCCCGCGGTGGCACACTCCTCGGAACCCGGCGGGGTAGTCCCTACGACCGGCCGGACGGCCCGCAACTGGTGGTCGATGCGTTCACCGAGATGGGGCTCGATGCCCTGGTGGTGATCGGTGGGAATGGGTCGTTGAGCGTGGCCTGCCAAATGCACGCTGACTACGGCTTGCCGATCATCGGCGTGCCGAAGACGATCGACAACGACGTCGTCGGCACCGACCTCACGTTTGGGTTCACCACGGCAGTGCAGATCGCCACCGACGCGATCGACCGGCTGCACACCACCGCCGAAAGCCACGACCGGGTGATGGTGGTCGAGGTGATGGGTCGTCACGCCGGGTGGATTGCCACCCATGCCGGCATCGCCGGCGGGGCCACCGTCATCTTGATCCCCGAGCAGCCATTCGACATCGACGAAGTGTGTGCGATCTTGAAGCAGCGCCACGACCGCGGTCGCTACGCATCGATCGTCGTGGTCGCCGAAGGCGCCGAGCCGATCCCGGGGACGCTGCCGTCGCCGGACAAGATCTACGACAACTTCGGCCATGTCCGCCTCGGCGGCATCACCGAAACGATTGCCCACTCGATCGAGGAACGGACCGGGTTCGAGTCGCGGGTGGTGCTGCTCGGCTACATCCAGCGCGGTGGCACCCCAACCGCGTTCGATCGCGTGCTCGCCACCCGCTACGGCGTCGAAGCGATCGACGCCGTGCACCAGCAGCAGTGGGGAAGCATGACGGCGCTGCGCGGTGATCACATCGTGATGGTCCCACTGTCGGAGACGGTCGGCCAGACCCGCCCGGTCGATCTGCACCTGTACCGAGACATCGCCTCGGTGTTTTTCGGCTGATACGGGCCGGGACTCGGGTGGCCGCGACTCGGGTGGCCGCGACTCAGATGGACGGGACCGATGGGTATGCAGGTTGGCGGGTGACTTCCAGATTGGGGAAGTCGAACACCGACAGTGCCTCGTCGCTGAATTCGCCGGTACTCGTCGGCCATCGCACACCTTGACCGTCGAGGGTGATCAGCACCGCGGTCACCCCGGCGATGTCCGACACCGTGTACACGATCTGGGCCAGCGCCAGCACCAGCACATCGCTCGACAGTGACTGGATCTCGCCGCTCAGATCGACGACCACGCGGGCACCGATCCGACTCACGCTGTTCACCACAAGCGTGGTCGGAAGGGCGCTGCGGTACTGCTCGATGAACTCGCTGCTGGTGGGACCGGCGACAAGGGCGGCCGTGAGCCTGGTGAGGTCTCCGCCGACCTCTCGGTGCACCGGCTCGATCCGCGTCGGCAGCCCCGGCAGGTCGACCAACAGATAGATCCGGTCGGCACCGACGGCGCGTAGTTCCGCGCCGACCGGGCCGGCCTCGATGTCGATTGAGTTGGATTCGATGTCGCGAGGAGTTTCGTCGCCGGTCACCGAACACGACACGGCCAGCGTCGCGACGATCGCGACAATTGCGAGCGGGTTGGCTTTCATCCAACCTCCTCGGCGGGGAGCTCGAGCACGAACCGTGCGCCCGACTCACCGTCGCGACGATCGTCAACCCACACTCGCCCGCCGTGTAGGCGAACGTGTTCCTCCACGAGCGCAAGCCCGAGCCCGGCACCATCGCTGGAGCTACGCCGACCGGCAACTGCACCCCGGGCGAAGCGTTCGAAGATCAACTGTCGTTCCTCGATCGGCACGCCGGTCCCGTGGTCTTGCACCGTGATCCAAACGGTGCCGACCGGTTCGCCGTCGTTGTCGGCCTCCGAAACCGTCACCTCCGGGGTGCCGCCACCGTGCAAGCGAGCGTTGTCGATGAGGTTGGCCACCACCCGCGCGAGGCGGCGCCGGTCGCCCTGCATCACCATCGTTTCGCCGCGCTCGGTGACGGTGATCGGCGTGGCCGGCATGCTGCTCACCGCGATCGCTTGGCGAACGAACTCGGCCACGTGCAGATCCTCGCGATGGAGACGGATCGCTCCCGCATCGAAGCGGCTGATCTCGAGCAGATCCTCGACGAGCCCCTGGAACCTGGAGACGTCGCTGACGAGCAGATCCAGCGCCGTCTGGGCTCGCTCTGGCATCTCCGGCCGGCGCGCCTGCATCACTTCCACGCTCGCGGCCAAGGTCATCAACGGTGATCGCAACTCGTGGCTCACATCACTGGCAAAGCGGGCGTCGCGCTCGACCTTGGCTTGCAGAGCCGCAGCCATGTCGTTGAACGACGTAGCCAGGATCTGCAGATCGTGATCGTCTGTTGGTGCCAAGCGCGTGTCGAGCCGGCCTCCGGCGATCAAGCGCGCTGCCCGCGCCGCCTGGCCGAGCGGGCGTACGGCGCGGATCGCAGCGAACCAGCCGATCACACCACCGAACATGGTGGTGATGAGGGCGGCGAACAGCAGCGACAGAGCAACGCTGTCGAGTGTTGTGTCGATGTCGCTGAGGTCGACGAACTCGAAGTAGCTGCCGCTGTCACCGGCTAGCGGGATGCCGACCACGATTACCGGGACGTTGCCGACGATCGTGGTCATCCGCGACGCGATCTGCTCATCGACGACGCGTTGGCGAAGCAGCTCGGGGATCTGGTCGGGCTCGTACATCGGTGAAGGAGTCCATTCGCCCCGGTAGAGGATCATCACGTTTTCGACCCCGCGCTCGCGGAGACGGCCGATGGCCTCGCTGGCATCAGCGGGCTGGGCGATCAACGAACGGCTCACCTCGCCGGCGTTGCTCGTGGCAGCATCGACCGCGCTGGCGTCGCGCTGGGTGACCAGGCTGCTCCTGGTGAAGCTGTAGGCCGCAGCCGCCAGGAACGCGGCGAGCAGGAGCGCCCCGAGCACGAACATCAACAGCACCCGGGCACGCAAACCGGGACGGGGCAGGCGGAAGGCGGTGACCGCGCTCAGAAGCCGCTCAACGCGCCGATCAGGTTGCTCGCCGGGCCGGTCATCGACACGGGGTTCGTTCACGACTGCAGTCGGTACCCCAGGCCCCGGACCGTGACGACGTGGCGAGGGTTTGCCGGGTCGGCCTCGACCTTGGTGCGCAACCGCCGGACGTGCACATCGACGAGCCTGCCGTCACCGAAGTAGTCGTAGCCCCACACCTTGTCGAGCAGGCTCTCCCGGCTGAACACCCGGCCAGGGTTCTGGGCAAGCTCGCACAACAGCCGGAACTCGGTCTTGGTGAGGTGCAGTTCGGCCCCGTCGCGCAACACCTTGCCTTCCTCGGGGACGATCTCGAGGTTGCCGAACGACAGCTTGGCGTGACCGGCCACCATCGGGCGGATGCGGCGCAACAGGGCGCGGATGCGTGCCGACAACTCCTTCGGGGCGAAGGGCTTGGTGAGGTAGTCGTCGGCCCCAGCTTCGAGCCCAGCGACCACGTCGTGGGTGTCGTTGCGTGCCGTCACCATCACGATCGGCACGTCGCTGTGGCGACGAAGGGTGCGGCACAGTTCGAACCCGTCGATGCCCGGCAGCATGATGTCGATCAGCACCACGTCGGGCGCAGCTCGGGCGAAGAGCTCGATCGCCTCCTCACCACTGCCGGCTTCGTCGACGATCCATCCTTCGTCCTCGAGCGCGAGCTTCACCGCTGAACGGATTCGCTCGTCATCTTCGACTGCCAGGATTCGCGTGCTCACACCCCCATGATGGCACCTCACCGGCGCGACCCGGCCACCAGCGCCGCTGCACCGACCGGTCCCGTGTCAGCGCGATGCGCTCGCGATCAGTTCCGCGGCGGCCCGAAACAGGGCCGGGTTGGCGACGAGCACCTGCTCGGGTCGGGCGGGGCCGCCGGTGAAGTCACCGACCACACAACCGGCTTCGGAGGCGACCAAATGCCCGGCGGCCAAATCCCATGGCCCGAGGCCCTCCTCGAAGTACACGTCGATGCGCCCCATCGCCACGTTGCAGAGGTCGACCGAGGCGGCACCGAGGCGGCGGATGTCGCGGATGTGGGGCATCATCAGCGTCAACCGGGCTGCCTGCTCGCGGCGCCGTTGCGGGGAGTACGAGAACCCGGTGGCAACCAACGCGGTGGACAGGTCGTCGACGTGGCCGCAGCGGATCGGTACGTCATTGCGCGTCGCCCCACCGCCGCGCACTGCGGAGAACAACTCGCCAGAGGTGGGCGCGTAGACGGCCGCCGCGAGCGGACCCTCGGCGTCGTGTGCGGCGACCGAAACCGCCCAACCGCCCAGGTCGTACAAGAAGTTGGTGGTGCCGTCGATCGGGTCGATCAACCAGGTGATTCCGCTGCTGCCGGTGGTGGATGCGCCTTCCTCGCCAACGATGCTGTCGTCCGGACGGCACTGGTGCAGTCGCTCGACGATCATGCGCTCGCTGGCGCGGTCGAACTCGGTGACGATGTCGGTCGGCGACGACTTCGCCACGGTCGACATGACCCCGCCTCCCACCTGCCAAGCCCGGCGACCCTCGTGCACCACGTCGCCGGCTTCGACAGCGATGCGGCGGGCGAGTTGCATGAGCTCGATGCTCATCGGGTGACGTTTCGACGGTTGGCGGGGTCGCGTTCGAACTCGCGCCATTCGCCGACAGCCCGCAGCACGAGGACGGCCACCACGCTCATGCCCCCCGCGGCGCAGACCGCGCCGACGAACGCGCCGATCCCGAGTGGCAGTGCGCAGTCACCGTCGCATTGCACCCGGACGAGCGTGCCGCCGATCAGCCCGCCGGTCGCCCCACCGATGATGATGGCCACGAACGCGGCGATCCGTGCGGCCGGAGCGGGGAGCGCAGATAGCGGTCGTTCGTCGGACACGCGGTCAATCTACCGGCCACCTCGCACCGGTAGCCTCGGCGGTCATGCGCGTCGCCGTCGTGGTGCCCACGTTCAACGAAGTCGGTAATATCGACACGCTCCTGCGAGCCGTCCGCCAGGTCGTTCCGGATGCAACGATCCTCGTGGTCGACGACGCGAGCCCCGACGGCACCGCCGATGTCGCCGACGAACTCGGCCGCCTGCTCGGCGGGATCGAGGTGCTGCGCCGCGAAGCCAAAGATGGCCTCGGTGCGGCGTATCGCTTCGGGCTGCGCAGGGCGATCGAGGGCGGGGCAGAGGTGTGCGTTCAGATGGATGCTGATCTGTCGCACGATCCGGCGTCGCTCCCAGCTCTCGTCGCAGCCGTGCAGTACGGGGCAGATGTGGCCATCGGCAGCCGGTACGTACCCGGTGGGATCACGATGAACTGGCCCCGGCGGCGGCGCCAGCTGTCGCGGTGGGGGAACCGGTACGCGGCCGGGGTGCTCGGTCTCGCGGTCAACGATGTCACCGCTGGGTATCGCGCGTACAGGTCCGAGGCGCTGGAGCGGATGAAGTTCGACAACGTCAGCGCCGAGGGGTACGGGTTCCAGGTGGAGATGACGTATCGCCTGGTGCGCCTCGGTGGCAAGGTGGTCGAGATCCCGATCACGTTCCGCGACCGGATGCAGGGGGATTCGAAGTTCTCCGGTGGCATCATCCGCGAAGCGTTCTGGCTCGTCGGCAAGCTCTGG
>JAYURF010000631.1:0-7713 GCA_043756365.1 Acidimicrobiales bacterium | reverse complement strand
CTCGTTGGCCTGGCGGACATCGACGAGCGCGCCGGCCATGTCGTTCACATCGACGAACGGGATCGTGTTCACCTGCCGGCCCGAGCCGATCCAGCCGTCGATCCCACCGGCGAGCTCCCCGACGAGGTGTTCGTGGCCGACGTCGAGGCACTGGCGGACGAGGTCGGCGCGGTCCTGATCGCGGTCGAGGACAAACACGAGACGCTGGTCGGGATCGACGAGCCATCCGAGCCAACTGGCGAACACCGGGCGCAACGTGTTGGACAACGAGCCGGGGACATGGCCGCTCGAGAACGCAGCGGCAGGTCTCGCGTCGACCACGACCCTGCCTGCGGCGAGGTGGCGCTCGACATCCTCGGATGTGAGCGCCGCGAGCGTCGGCAGAGTGTCGTAGCGGGCGGGCCCGAGCCGGTTGACCTCGGGCAGGCGTGCGAAGTAGGTGGGGAAGGTGCCGAACCCGGCGACGAGCTGCTCGACGAATCGGTCCTCGTCGCCAATGGTGAACAACGGGTTCGTGTCGCGTTCGTGGCCAAGGGTCGAGGTGCGCTGCGATGCGCCGGGCGCCGAGCAGAACGACCCGGCGCCATGGGTCGGATAGACGGCCAGGTCGTCGGGGAGCTGGTCGAAGCGGCGCAGACCCCGAAACATCTCATGCGCCAGTGGCACCGCCAGTTCGGGGCCGCACAGATCGGTCCGGCCCACGGTGCCGACCATCAGCGAACCGCCGGTGAACAACGCTGCCGCTCGACCGTGGTCGGTCAGCACGTAGGCGTGGTGATCGGGCGTGTGGCCCGGGGTCGCCAGCGCGCTCAGCGTGATCTCCGGGGCCAGCTCGACGACCTCGCCGTCGACGACGGGGCGGTGCGGTGATTCGAGGTTCGACGCTGCCGGGGCGACGAACACGGCATGGCGGCGTGCGACGAGGCCTGGGCTGCCGGTCACGTAGTCGGCGTGGGAGTGCGTGTCGATCGTCCACGCGATCGTCAGCCCGAGCGTGTCAGCGAGTTGCTCGTGTCCGATTGGGAAGCGCGGCGGGTCGACGATCGCTGCGGTCGCGTTGCCGAGATCGATCACGTACGACGAGTGGCCGAGGCCTTCGTCGACGAACTCGTGGATCTGCATGCTCACGCTCCTTCTCAAAGAACTTCTTGAATACTCGCGACCGGGAGAGTATCTTGTCAAGTAGTTGTTTGAGCAGATCGGATGGAGGCGTCGTGGGTGATCGTGTGGCGAAGGTTGCGTTGTTCGACGGGTTCGCCGACATCGCCAAGGCGTTGGCGAACGGGCGTCGTGCCGAGCTGATCGACGTCCTCGCCCAAGGTGAGCGGCACGTCGAGGAGCTCGCCGATGAGATCGGCCAGAGCGTCGCCAACACTTCGTTCCACCTCCGCACCCTCGCCGGGGCCGGGCTGGTCGTCACTCGCCGCGACAAGAACCGCATCTACTACCGGCTCGCCTCTGACCGCGTCATCGAGCTGTGGAGCGCACTGCGAGACGTCGCAGCGGCACATCACGCTGAGCTCGACGAGCTCGCTGCCGCCTACCTCGGGCACCGCGACGAGTTCGACGAGTTGAGCAGAACCGAGCTCGCCGCGCGACTCGCCGCCGGCGATGTCGTCGTTCTCGACGTCCGACCGTCACCTGAGTACGCGGCTGGTCACATCGCCGGCGCCCGATCGATTCCGGCCGACCGCCTGGCGCGGGAGTTGCGCACGCTGCCCGCCGATATCGAGATCGTCGCCTACTGCCGGGGCCCGTACTGCATGCTCGCCGACGAGGCCGTCCGCCTGCTCCGCCGCAAAGGGCGTGCCGCTCGCCGCCTCGAGGATGGCTTCCCCGAATGGCGCCAGGCGAACCTGCCGATTCAGTCACTCCCCCCACAGGAGGTCATGTCATGAAGATCCTCGTCATCCTGCAAGGCCCCGCGTACGGCACCGAGGCCAGTTACAACGGACTTCGCCTGGCTGGCAACCTCGCCAAGCGCGACGGCGTCGAGGTCAAGATTTTCTGCTTCGGCGACGCTGTCGGCCTTGCCGTCGCTGGCCAGCAGGTCCCCAACGGCTATTACCACCTGGACCGGATGCTCACCTCGGCTGCCCGCCACGGTGTCGAGATCGGACTGTGCGGTACCTGCATGGATGCCCGCGGCATTACCGACGCAATGCTGATCACCGACACCCGCCGATCTAGCCTCGATGAGGTCACCGACTGGACCCTCTGGGCCGACAAGACGATTGCGTTCTGACAGCGATGATCACCACCGTGTCGCTCTCGCGTTGGAGTGCTGCGGCCGACGCGTACGACGCATGGTTCGACCGTCCGTGGGGTCGCCACGCAACCGCGGTCGAACATCGGATGCTGCTCGACGCGGCAGGGCCAGTTTCGGGACGGGCGGTACTCGACGCGGGATGCGGGACGGGTCGGTTCGTACGCCGCCTGGAATCGGAGGGGGCCACGGTGCTCGGTGTCGACCGCGACCCCGACGCGCTCGCCATCGCCCGAACCAGGACGACGGGTGCACTCCTGCTCGGCGACACCCACCAACTCCCGCTCGAGGATCGTTCGGTCGACATCGCGTTCGCGATCACCGTCTGCGAGTTCACCGCCGAGCCCGCTCGCGTGTTCGCCGAGTTGGCCCGAGTCACGAGACCCTCCGGTCGCATCGTCGTCGGTTCACTGAACCGGACCAGTCCGTGGGGCTGCTGGAACCGACGCCAGTTCACGCAACCCCCGTGGAACACCGCCCGCTTCCTCGATCGGCGAACCCTCCTCCACCTCGGCGCACAGCACGGTCACTGCACCCTTCGCGCCGGCCTCTTCGCACCAGCAGTGCTACGGGGGGTCGAGCGGTGGTCGCCCGTCCTCGACCGAATCGGCCGTCGCCTCGCTCCGCGACTCGGCGCGTTCCAGGTCCTCACCATCCAACTGCCCGCCACCGGGTCCGACAGCATCACCGAAGTGGCACGGACATGACAGCCGACACCATCGTGCCGGCACCGCGGCGGGTGCTCGCTGTGTGCGCCCACCCGGACGACGAGAGCTTCGGTCTCGGTGCGATCATCTCGACGCTGATCGATCGGAGTGGCTCGGTCGATCTTGTCTGCCTCACGCAGGGAGAGGCCTCCACCCTCGGCGCCCCCACCGTCGATCTTGCCGAGGCACGTCGGTGCGAGCTCGCAGCAGCGGCCAACGAACTCGGCGTCACCACCGTGCACCAGTTCGACCACCCCGACGGACACCTCTCCACGGTCGACCTCGCCGTCCTCACCGCAGCCCTCCAACCGCTCGCCAACGACATCGACCTGCTCCTCGTGTTCGACGAAGGAGGCATCACCGGCCACCCCGACCACATCCACGCAACCGCAGCGGCGATGGCCGTCGCCGACGCACTCGATCTTCCCGTGCTCGCCTGGACCCTCGACCTTCACGTCGCCGACACCCTCAACACCGAGTTCAACGCGTGCTTCGTCGGGCGAGCCGATAGCGAGATCCACGTCCGACTCCCGGTCGACCGCCGGCGGCAGAGAGCCGCGATGCGATGCCATGACAGCCAGTTCACGGGCAACCCCGTGCCCGAGCGTCGCATCGCCCTCACCGGCGACACCGAACCGCTGCGCTTCCTGCGACGCGCACTCCCGACGACCCACGACACGAAGGAACCGACCTGATGAGCGAACGGCCCAACCACCGATTCGGTCTCGTACTCGACTGCGCCGATCCCGCGCGGCTCGCAGAGTTCTGGGCAGCAGCGCTCGACTACGTCAACGTCGGCTCCGCAGGCGCCTACGTCGCTCTCTACCCGCGCGACGGCAACGGACCCAAGCTGCTCCTCCAGCAGGTCGACGAGGCGAAGAAAGTCAAGAACCGGATGCACCTCGACATCGATGCCGCCGACGTCGAAGCCGAAGCCGACCGCCTCACCGGCCTCGGCGCTCGACGAACAACGGCCGACATCTGCCGTGAGCACGGCAGCACCTGGATCGTGATGAGCGACCCCGAAGGCAACGAGTTCTGTATCTGCGACGGCGGCAGCCCGACCGACCCGAACACAGAAGGAGACCACTGATGTCATCGAACGCATCCCAGACAGTGCTGGTGGCCGGCGGCGGCATCGGCGGCATCGCCACCGCGAATCGGCTACGTCGCCGACTCGACCGCCATCACCGGGTCGTGCTCGTCAACCGCGACCCCAACTTCACGTTCGCCGCCTCCTACCTGTGGGTTATGACCGGCACCCGGCGCCCGGACCAGATCACACGGCCCCTACGACGGCTGGAACGACGTGGCATCGAAGTGGTCATCGGAGACGTGACGGACATCGACCCGGCAACGCGAACCGTGACCGTCGGCGAGCAGCGATTGACCGGCGACCACCTCGTCGTCACCCTCGGCGCCGACTGGGCAACCGACCGCATCCCAGGGCTGGCCGAACACGGCCACACCTTCGCCACCCTGCCCGGCGCCCAACGACTCGCCGGACAACTCCCACGAATCGAATCGGGCCGCATCGTCGTCGTCACCGCCGCACCGCTGTACAAGTGCCCGGCAGCCCCATACGAGGCCGCCCTGCTCATCGACGCCGGCCTACGCGCCCGAGGCATCCGCGACCGCGTCGAAGTCGCCGTCCGCAGCGCAGAACCCGCCCCGATGCCCGTCGCCGGCGCCAACGTCTCCGCCGCCGTGACATCGCTCCTGACCGAGCGCAACATCGACTACCAACCCGGCCGCCAGATCACCAGCCTCGAGCCCGGCACCCTCCAATTCGGCGACGCCACAGAACGCGCCGACCTCGTCGTCTACATGCCTCCGATCACGTCACCACCGGTCATCGCCAACTCGGCGCTCGCCGCCGAGGACGGCTGGATCCACGCCGACCCGACCTCCCTGACCACCGCATTTCCGGGTGTCTACGCGATCGGGGACAACACTCACATCGTCCTCGGCATCGGCAAACCTCTCCCCCGCGCCGGCGTCTTCGCCCACGGCCAAGCCCACGCGGTCGCCGACACGATCGCCGCCGCCATCTCCGGCAAACCGCAACCGAAGGGCTTTGACGGACACGGCGGCTGCTTCATCGAATCCGGATCCGGGCGCGCCGCCTACGGGGCCGGCAACTTCTACGCCGACCCGGCGCCAACAGTCACCCTCCACAATCCCGCTCGCCGCTGGCACTGGGGCAAAGCCGCCTTCGAGCAACAAGTGATGCGACGCTGGCTCTAGCACCAACGATGCGCCCGATCGCCAAAGACCTTCGGGTTCGACCGCAGCGCTGGAGCGGCGGGGCAGGACTTGAACTGCGAGCTCGAGTTACCAGTTCCAGTCGGACAGTGAGGCGTCGGTGTTGACGAGGACGACGGGTTGGTTGGTCCAGTCGTCGGTGTCGCCGCCCATGCCGGGCGAGTCGGCGGGCATGCCGGGCAGGGCGAGGCCGATGACGTCGGGTCGTTCGGTGAGGAGTCGTTGGATCGCTTCGGCGGGGCACCTCGTGGCCCGCCTCGGCCAGGAGCCGCTCCGTCGCCGCCAACACCTCGAACAGCTCAGGTCGGGCAATCGAATAGAACACCTGCCGCCGCTCCGCCGGCCGGTCGACCACCCGCCCACACCCACGCAGACAGGCCAGATGGTTCGACACGTTCGACTGGGACGACGCCACCGCCGCCACCGCCGCCACGAGATCCGTTACCCGGCGTTCCCGTCATGCAACGCCAACAGGATCGACAACCTGGTCGGATCGCTCAACCCGTGAAACAACCGGGCAGCCACACTCAGGTCGACAGAGGTCGTAGTCACAGTCATTGGCGACATTATCTACGATTGATGATGACAACTGCAACCGCGGATATCGAACGGCGTGAGCTGTGCCCGCGCTCCTGCGCCGCCTGTGCGCCGACGTGACCTTCGGGTTCCGACCCGAAGTGCAATCCGCTGTACTGCTGTTGTACGAGACCACGGACCTCGAGCAACAAAGAGGCCCTCTCGCCGGAGCGAAAGGGCCTCTGAGCTGGTTCTTTACGTTGGTGGCGGGGGCAGGATTTGAACCTGCGACGACCTCAGCGATCGATAGCCGAACCAGCCCCGACGATGATCAATCGACCGGGCACGATCACCGTCTGGTCAGGCGCCTGATCGAGATACGTCCACGGAAGGCCGGTTTCGTCCTCAGTGTTCAAGTCGACGAACAGATCGACTTTCATGCGTCCTCCTGTCGAAACGCCGGGTTACGGACGGAGCGGTGCGACATTAGCGGTATACCCGCACGAACGCGTCCTGGGCGACCTCTTCTATCCCGATCCGCTGGACTTGTCGTGGGCAATCATCGACCGCGCCTCTTCTTGCGCCTGCGGTTCGGCGTTACCCGTTCTGGGCCTGGTGGGCTGGTCAGCAGAGCCGGTAGCCGACGCCGCGGACCGTCTCGATACGCTGCGCGGCCGGCCCCAGCTTCTTGCGGAGGCTGCGCACGACGACGTCGACGGTGTTGCTCCCGCCGTCATGGGTGGTACCCCACACTTGTGCGAGCAGGTCGGCGCGCGTGACAGGTCTTCCGCGACGGGCGGCGAGGGTCTCGAGCACACCGAACTCGAGGGGTGACAGCTGCACGCGGGTGTCGCCGGTGTCGGCGGAGCGGTCGGTCTTGTCGAGAAACGGCGTGTCTGGAATCCCGAGCTCAGCGGCAGCGAGGCGGGATAGCCAGCCGTCGATGGATTCAGGGCCGAAGTCGAGCCAAGCCAGGTGGAACGGCGCACCGCCCAGGTCGATTGGTTCGTCGAAGGGTTGGAAGCCGAGGGTCACGAGTGCAGCCAGGAAGGGCGAAGGGTCGCGAATTCCGGTGTAGAGGCGACCGATGTGGGGCCGCATCGTGAAGTATTCCCGCTTGAGGTCGAGCCACGCGGCCGCCTGCGGGGCGCTGGGACCCTCGCCGACGCCCACCGCGAGAACGCGACGGTGTGTGAGCGTCCGCTGGCCCGACGGCAGAGGATTGCGAGCCGCGTGACGTGACCAAGCGGCCACGACAGGATCGGTGCGCTCGAGCGAGGGCGGGATGTCGCGCCACTCGGCGACGATGGAACAGCCCACGAGCCCACCGGCTCGATCACGCACGCACCGGACAGCTTGAGGTCGGAGGCGCAACCACTCGTCGAGGGCGACGGCACCTGCTGGCGTGTCGTAGCTGCGCCAGAGCTCGCGCAGGCTGAGTTCGTCGCCAGGTCTCGCCGGCTCGACGCTGTACGAATGGGCAGTGGTCGGGAACATCGCCTCGCGGACGACGGGGTTGTCGATCAAGAAGAGGAGGTCGGCAGTCGAGCGGTGAAGCTCGCTCGCACCCGACAGCCGGGTCTCGTGTTGCAGGTGCCCCCACGCGGCAGCTCGTAGCTCTCGGAAGTGCTCCGGTTCGACGGCGCGCAGCCGGCCGGAAATCGCCGCTTGCACGGCGTCGTGAAGCCGCAAGCCCTCGGAAGTCAGGTCGACAAAGCTCATCGCGGAGAGCACCTCCAGGGCACCGTCTGCAGCCTCGCCGAGCATCGCCTCGAGCACGCCACGGCCGACTCGCCGAGGAACCGACGCGGCGTCGAGGATGACGCGCGTCGGAGGGTCGAGCCCGGCGCGAAACGTCGCGGCGAGCGCGTCGATGACCTTGGACGCGGTGTCGTCTGGTGACACCCCGGTTGCGCCCGCCTCGGCGGCGAGTCTCACCGCGAGGGGGTGCCCGCCCGC
>JAYURF010000630.1:0-7714 GCA_043756365.1 Acidimicrobiales bacterium | reverse complement strand
TCCGGGTCGAGCCATTCCGTTGCCGTGTTGACCCGGTCGACGATCCTGTCGGGGGCCATCAGTGTGACGGTGTCGATATCCAGGTTCACCCCGACGGTGCCGATGTACACCTGCACCCGGAACAACGTCTTGCCGGCCACCGAAGGCGTGTACTCGACCGTTACCGGCCGCCACGACGAATCAGCCGTGAACGCAATCGCTCCCTGCTCGTTCGCACCAGCGCCAAGGCCCCACAACGCAAGCGTGCCCGACACCGGCGCGCCGGTCGGCGACCGGACCCACGCTGTAGCCGTGAAGTGCGGGCGGTCGAAGATCGCGAGGAGTGCAAATCCAGCGGCGTCGAGCCGACCGAATGTCGACAGACGTTTGTGGCGGTACGGCGCAAGCCGATCGCTCCGGCATACCTCAATGTTGCCGGAGACTGTGACATGTGCTACAAGTAGCTCATGACATCGGTTGGTGTACGGGAGTTGCGACAACGAGCGAGTGAACTGCTGCGGCTTGTCGAAGGCGGACACACCATCGAGATCACTGATCGGGGACGCCCGGTTGCTTTGCTCTCGCCGCTTCCGACCGGTAGCGCGTTGGACCGGATGCGCGCAGCCGGGGAGATCGACGCGGCGACCGACGATCCGCGCGACCTTCCCGAACCGGTCACACTCGGCGCCAGCGTGGAACTGCCCTCGGTGACGCTGCACCGGCTACGCCACGACGAACGCTGATGGCGGCGATATACCTCGACTCGTCGGCGCTGGTAAAGCTGGCTGTCCGCGAGCCGGAGACCGACGCGCTCCGCAAGCACCTTCGACGCCGGCACGAATGGGTTTCGAGCGCACTGGCGCGTACGGAGGTGCTGCGCGCGTTGCTGCCAGCCGGCGAAGCAGCACTTGACGCAGGACGCGCAATGCTTGCCCGATGCGATCTGGTGCGGGTCAACGATCGCATCCTCACCATCGCCGGGACGCTGCTCCCGTACGAACTTCGCTCGCTCGACGCGATCCACTTGGCCACCGCCGAACTACTTCGACACGACATCAACGAGGTGGTGACCTACGACGATCGCATGGCCGCAGCGGCCCGCACGCTCGGGCACCGTGTGGCCGCGCCGGCTTGACGAGCGAGTCCGGCACACTCACCTCCTGCCCGGTCCATCGCTGCGGGCGATAGCGTCGCTGCGGCTGTTCATAAGAACAGATCACGTTGGTAGCTCCTTGTTCGAGGCCCCTTCGCCGCAGCGCACGACCCGCACTGCGTCAGGGTGATGTTGCAAACGTGCCCTCGATGCCGGTTCCAAGGCCGGTCGTACACAGGAGTTCCAATGTCACAGTCATTCCTCGATCTCGGCGTGCCCGCGCGCATGGCCGAAGCGCTCGCTGCCGCTGGCATCGCCGAGCCGTTCCCCGTGCAAGCAATCACCCTCCCCGATGCCCTCGCCGGGCGCGACCTGTGTGGCCGCGCCCCAACCGGTTCGGGCAAGACGCTCGGCTTCGCCATCCCGATGATGGCCCGCGTGTCGCAGGCTGAACCGCACCGACCCACCGGCCTGGTGCTCGTGCCCACCCGCGAACTCGCCGATCAGGTACAGCGCGCGTTCGTCCCGCTCGGCCGTGCCTCGTGGCGATTCGTACAGGCGATCTATGGCGGCGCACCGATGTCGGTGCAAATCCATTCGCTGCGCAAGGGCGCCTCGGTGATCGTGGCCACACCAGGCCGACTGCTCGACATCATCGACCAGGGCTACTGCGACCTCAGCGCGATCGAGGTGCTCGTCATCGACGAAGCCGACCGGATGGCCGACCTCGGGTTCATGCCCGACGTCCGCACCATCCTCGACATGACCCCGGCCACCCGCCAGACCATGCTGTGGTCGGCAACCCTCGATGGTGACGTCAACGAACTGATCAAGGACTACCTGCGCGATCCGGTGCGCCACGATCTCGTCGGTGAGATCGACTTCGGAACCGTCGATCACCGCTTCGTCGTCACCCATCCAATGGACCGTGTCGAGGCCACCGTCAACCTGATCAACGCGACCGGACCCGCCGTGGTGTTCGTCAAGACCCGCTTCGGTGTCGACGACGTGACAGCGGCGCTGATGAACTCCGGCGTCACGGCTGGGTCGCTGCACGGTGCCCGCACCCAGCAAGCCCGCCAGCGCACCCTCGACGACTTCCGTCGCGGCAAGATCCAGGCGCTCGTCGCCACCGATGTGGCCGCCCGCGGCATCCACGTCGACAACGTCGACCTCGTCGTCCACTACGACCTGCCAGACAACGACAAGGACTACCTGCACCGCTCGGGTCGTACCGGGCGCGCCGGCAAGGACGGCACGGTCATCGCCCTCGTGCCGCCGAGCCGCCAGCGCATCGCCAAGCGGCTGATCGAAACCCTCGAGGCCAAGGTCACCTGGGATCAGGGCTCGGCCCCGGCTGACCGCGGCGACCGTGACCGCAACGACCGCGGGCCACGCCCCGACCGTCACGCACGTCCGGATGACCGCGGCCGCACTGCCGGCGCTGGTCCGTCGCGTGGTTTCGAGCGCTCCGGCCGACCGGCCCACGACCGTCCCCGCGACGGCGAGCGCACCCGTACCTACGCCGACCGCAACGGCTCCGACCGCGCGGGTTCAGACCGTGCGGGCACCGGCCGCCCGTACGCCGACCGCAACGGCTCAGACCGGGCGGGCGCCAGCCGACCCTACGCCGACCGCAACGGCTCAGACCGCGCCGGTGCCAGCCGGCCGTACGCCGATCGCAACGCCCCGCGTTCATCTGCGGGCCGCAACCCTGGCGCGGCACGAGGCGGCAATCAGGTCGCCAGCCGCCAGCGCGCACGCTGACCCGGACCGGGGTGGTCACGCCGGCACATAACGGGCCGGTTGGCCGGCGATGGTGGCGCTAGCGTCGGGCACCGTGAGGAACCGACGATTGATCTATTCGTTCGGTGTGCTCACGGGGCTGTTCGCCGCGGGGTACGGCGTGATGTTCTCGATGCTCGACGACTTCCGCGACAGCTACGGCATCACCGGCTCCTCGCTCGGGCTGATCGTCGCGGTCGGGTTCTTTTCGTCTTTCGTCGCTCAGGTCGTGTTCGGGCCGATGGCCGATCGGGGCCACGCCAAGCGGCTGGTCTACATCGGCATGGCCCTCGACGTGATCGGACTGATCGCGATGGCGGCCGGCCGAGATGAGGCCGTACTGCTCGCGGCGCGGGTCGTGATGGGGCTCGGTGCCGGCATCGCGCTGCCGGCGATCCGACGCATCGTGATCCTGGCCGACCCTGGCGACATCGGGGCCAACGTGGGGCGGATGCTGTCGGCCGACGTGGCCGGCTTCGCGCTCGGTCCGGCGATATCGGCCGTACTCGTCGGGCCGTTCGGGATCGCCAGTCCGTTCCTCGTCATCGCCGCTGCGACCTTGGCGTGCTTGCCGATGGTCATCCGCGCCGACGTGCTCGAAACCCCCGTCGAGCAGCGCTCGCAAGCCCGCTTCGCGTTCGATCTGCTGCGCAACCGCACCTACGTCGGCGCAGTCCTGTTCGGAGCGGCGGTGTTCTTGATGATTGGCACCTTCGACGCGATGTGGGTGCTGGTGCTCGACGATCTGAACACCGCCGACTGGATCGCCAACCTCGGGATCACCCTGTTCGCCCTACCGTTGATCTTCCTCGGCGCATATGGTGGCCGAATGGCCGAGCGGGTGGGCCCGTTCCGTACCGGCAGCCTGGGGCTGCTGCTCGGGGCCGGGTTCATGTTCTCGTACGGGCAACTACCAACGGGCGCGGCGATGTTCGCCGTATCGATGGTGCACGCGCTCAGCGACGGCCTCACCGTTTCGAGCGCCGGGGTGGCAGTCGGGCTGGCCAGCCCGCCCGAGCGCCAGGCCGGGGCGCAGGGGTTGCTCGGCGGAATCGAAACCCTGGTCGGCGGGGCAGCGGCGTTGATCGCCGGTTCGCTGTACGAAGGAAGCGGGCGTGCCGTCGCCTACACGGCGTGCGCGGTGGCGATGGTGATCCTGGTGGTCGTTGCGCTCGCGTGCGCCGGGCGGAGCTGGTCGGCCCGGCCGGTCCCCGAAGCAGCGCCATCCACGCCAGTACCCGCTGGCATCGACGGCTGATCGGCTACCTGCTCAACTCACCGTGGTGAAGCCGCGCTCGCTCGCCCATGCGCCGACATCACGGCGTTCGATTGCCGCAGCAATGAGGTCGGCGAACGCGTCGGGCGTGCAGGCGAACGCCGGAACACCTTTCGCAGCAAGGGTTTCAGCTGCGGCGTGGTCGAACGACGGTGCACCGTCGTCGTTCAGCGCGAGGAGCGCGATGCAGCGCACCCCGGCATGCGCCATCGCGGCAATGCGGGCGATGTAGTCGCCGCCCGGGGTGCCCTCGTACAGATCACTGATCACCACCAACACGGTGTTGTCGGGATGACCAACGATCGACTGGCAGTAGCTCATCGCCCCGCTCAGATCGGTGCCGCCACCGAGTTGCACACCGAACAACACGTCGACCGGATCGTGCATGACGTCGGTCAGGTCAACGACGGCCGTGTCGAACACCACCAGCCGTGTCCGTAGCGCAGCGACGGAGGCAAGCGCAGCGCCGAGCACACTGGCGTAGACCACGCTGTCACCCATCGATGCGCTTTGGTCGATGGCGATGATCAGTTCCCGCCGAACGGCCGGGCCGAGCCTGGCGTAGCCGACCAAACGCTCTGGGATCACCGTCCGCAACGACGGCTGGTAGTTGCGCAGGTTGGCGTGAATCGTACGGTTCCAGTCGATGTCGGCGTGGCGCGGCCGACGGGTTCGAGCGGTCCGAGCCAACGCGCCAGACACGGTCTGCACCGCTGGCTGGCCGAGCCGGGACTGGATCTGGGCGACGACACGTTGTACCACCAGTCGTGCCGTCGCCCGGGTGGTTTCGGGCAGCAGGTGCTGCAACTCGAGCAGCGTCGTGACGAGGTGGATGTCGGGTTCGACGGCCTCGAGTATTTCCGGTTCGAGCAACAGGCGGCGCAGTTCGAGACGCTCGATCGCGTCGCGCTGCATCACCTGCACCACGCCCGACGGGAAGTAGCGGCGGATGTCGCCGAGCCAGCGCGCCACCGCCGGAGCCGACTTGGCCAAACCGCCGGCTCGAGTTGACCGCTTGCCCGGCCGTGCGTTGCGCGGTGGCGCGTCGTACAGCGCGCTGAGGGCTGCGTCGATGCGGCTCTCGTCGCCGCGCAACTCCACCCCTGTCCCATCGGGATGATGTTCGTCGCCACCACCGAGGATCAGGCGCCACCGTCGCAGCCGCTCGGCCTCGTGCACGCGGGCCTCGGCGCCCGCAGCCGCCTGGTCGGCCGCAGCGTTCACGGCGATACCCCCAGGAGTTGGCCGACGGTCACCAGCGCGGCGGCCACCCGTTCGGGATCGAGCTGAACAGATGCCGCAGCGAGTGGTGCTTCGCCGGTACGTACCCGTTCACCTATCGCCCGCCGCTCGGCTGCCTCGAACGCCCCGAACGTGCGCCGCAGCAACGGTACGACGTCGGTGAACGCGTCGCCGGTGAGGGTCGCCAGCCACCCGTCGAGCACCCCCAGCAGCAGCGGGTCGTGAACCAGTACCGTGCCCGAACCGCCGAGAAAGCCTTCGACGAAGAACGCCGCCTCGGTCGGTGGTGTGCCGATCGACAGTGCCCGTGACACTCGTTGCTGCGAAGCAGCGGCGCTGAGCGCCAGCGCATCGGTGAGCAGGCGGGTGGCCAAGCCCTGCACCAAGCCGTGCACGCGGGGGTGCTCGGAGACCTCGGCCAACGCCGTGACGAACGTCGTCAGCAGATGATCGCGGCCGAGCAAGGCAAGAGCGGCCTGCGCCTCACGGACGGAATCGGCCATCGACGCCGACGCCTCATCGGCAAGGCCCGCGCACGCGGCAACCAGTCCAGCCGCAACCCGACTGACCAGACCTTCGATCACCCCATCGAGCAACCCCGCCGTATCACCCGTGCCCGTGCTGGTGCCGGTACTGGTGCCGGAGCGGATGTCGCCGTAGCGGCGGGTGCGGGCCAGCGGGGGGAGTGCGTCGAGCAGCCGTTGCACGTCGAGGGCCATCGCCGATTGCTTCGACACTGCGGCCACCACGGCCGGGACCGCATCGTCAAGCTTGGCCAGCAGGGCAGCCTCCAACAGCACCGTCAACTCCCCGAGCGACGTCGCCGACCGCGCCCGCTGGAGCACCGCCTCCATGCTGGCCGCGACCACCGTGGTGCCGAGCGCCGCCGACTCGATGATCCGGACCTCGAGCTCGGGCTCCCAGCGCAACGACCACGTTTCGCGGAACGTGCCGGCGCTGGAGCGCCCTTCGGTCTCCACCCCCCACACGACGCCCAGCAAACCGAGACGGTGGAGCAGTGCGGAACGGTGCAGATCGAGGGGGCGGCGCAGGTCGAGCTCGAGCGTGCGGCGGGCCCCGTCGGGCTTCATCCGGCATCGCCGCTGTTCGGCGGCAAGGCTGCGCGCCAACGGCACCATCGGGGTGGCGTCGGGCACCGCGCCAATCTGGTGACCGATCACCAACGAGTCGCTGATCATCCGCATCGGCGCATCGGTGCCCTGCCCGAGCACGGCTCGCGCCGCATCATCCACCTCGGCAAGGCCCGCCAGCGGTCGGTTGCGGATTGCCGCGAGCGCCTCGGCCAGGCGGGTGGCTTCAACCGCATCGGCGGCCGACACGGGGTGATCACCAGCACGCAGAACCTGCGCAGCCTCGCTGAACCAACGGGCGATCACGTCAGCACCAGCATGGGTGTAGAGGTGGTGGTACCAGCCCGGCGCAGTGACCCCCGCGCTGTATCCGGTTCCCGATGCGAGCCGGCGGTGGGTCCACGGAACCCAGGTGACGGCAGCTTTGACCTTGGCGAGACCACGCAACGTCGCCGTATCGCGGCGGGCCTGCCCTGCCTCGAACGCCGCCTCCAACGCGGGTACGTGCCACGCACCACATACCACCACGACGTGCTGGTAGCCGTCGCGGACCGCAGTGCGGATTGCGGCGCGCATGTGCGCCTCGCGTCGCCGCTCGGACGCATCGATGGGTTCACCAGTGGGTTCGTACATCGCCCGCAGCGCATGCATCGCCTCGCCGATCGCCACGAATGGCTCATCGACACCCGAGTCGGGCACCGTCGCGTCGAGTGGGGCTGCGGGTTGATCGCGGCGGTGCTCGACGATGTCTTCCCACCACCGTTCGGCATCGTCGTAGCCCGCCGCCCACGCCAGCTCGGCCAGTGGATCGGCCGGACGCGACAGGCCGGCCTGATCGGCGCCGGCCTGGTCGGTGTCGTCCTGACCCGGCAGCGACAGCTGCTCACCGGGGCCGGACCTGGCTAAGGCGTGTTTGGAGGCCAGGTCGATGAAGCGCACGGGCACCTCATGGCGGAGTGCCCAGGTGAGGGCCACCCACTCGGGGCTGAAGCTGGCCAATGGGTGGAACGTGGCCACCTCCGGACGGTCGAGCGCATACGACAACAACGCGACGGGGGGCCGCATCTGTTCGTGGGCAGCAAGGGCGAGCACCGGGCCGGCGTCGGCGGGTCCTTCGATCAGCACGATGTCAGGCGGCGCACCCTCCAATGACCGCTCGACCGCTCTAGCCGACCCAGGACCGTGGTGGCGAATCCCCAGCAACCGCACGACCGGAACCGACTGGGCCGTGCCGGGCCCGACGGCGCC
>JAYURF010000629.1:0-24747 GCA_043756365.1 Acidimicrobiales bacterium | reverse complement strand
ATGTCTTGGCACCACGCCCAGTCCGGCCTGCCCGGCGTGAACGCCCGGCCGACCAGGTCTGGGATCGTGTACCCGTCCGGGCCGGGGATCGTGGTGCTGACCCTTCGGCGGATGCATCTCCCGGCCATGGCGTGTAGCCGCATCAGCCGGCGGACCCGCTTGATGTTCACGACGATCCCGTTGTCGCGCAGCTCACGATGCATGCGCGGCACCCCGTAGTTGCCTTCGGTGGCATCGAAGATCTCACGGATCAACTCGACCAACTCGGCCTCAGCGACCTCACGCTCGTTCGGCGGTGCAGCCTCACGCTGGCACCAGTCATAGAACCCCGATGTCGAGACCTCGGCCATCTTGCACGCTGTGGTGACCGGGAACCCGGCAGCCTTCTGGTCGGCGACACACGTGTAGCGGCTCACGATGTCGACTCCTTCACCCAGAAGGCCAACGATCGTTTGAGCAGATCGCGCTCCATCCGCAACTGCGCGTTCTCAGCACGCAACCCGGCATTTTCGGCACGCTCGTCGGCAGTGACACCCTGACCGGCGAGACGTTCCTTGCGGGCCTTGCCAACCCAGTTCCCCAGCGTGCCCTCGATCACCCCGATCGAACGGGCAACATCAGCAATGCTACGACCTTCATCGAGGACCATCGCGACAGCGTCACGCTGGAACTCGGGCGGGTACTTCGCCGGGCGACCCGGCGATCGTTTCTTGTTGGACATGGACATCCTCCTATACGAAGTGTCCGCCCAACAGGGGGATGCTCACACATTCCACCTTGAAGATCAGGGACCATCGCCAAACCGGCAAACGTCCAGCAAGCAGCACCAATCCAGCACAACGAACCTGTGCCAGTTCCAGATGGCTGGGGTGAAATCCTCGGCGACACAACCGTCGCCGCCGCCATGCTCGACCGGCTCCTGCACCGCTCCGTCGTACTCAACCTCGACGGCGACAGCTACCGCCTCCGAGACCACCACGCCCGAGCAGACACACTCCGCCGAACCGCAACCGGCACCCGCCAACCACTACATTGACCACACCTCACAAGTGAGGAAAATCGATGAGCACACCTGGGGAATTCCGATGAGCGCGAGCAGCAAAGCCTGCGATCGGGCGACGATGCGTGGCGATGGGGCGACGAGACAACGCGGTGCGTGGTCGCTACGGTGGTGGTCTTGTGGTAACGCGGATGCTTCGGGGAGGTGAGTCACCGTGTTGTGGCCGTCGACAACTCAACAACATTGGTGGCATCACCGGCCGGGTGGGCTGAGCTGCGTTCCAGAGCCAACTCGCGCCTACCTGCGATCTCGAGCGGCCGGGGCCGATGAGTGCTCTCGCTGCCACGCACCTTCAGGACCACCTGGCTTGCCGGGTGTGGAGCGTGCCTGGCGGCGATCGCGGTGTGGCAGACCGGCATGATTGCCGCGGTACCGGGAGCGATCGGTCTCACGGCGTTGGCCGTGTCGGACGCCATGACGCGTCGCTTCTCGATACGGACGTTGCGGATCGCCGGTGCACTCGTCGTTGCTGGGCTCTTCTTCGATACAGCGCGCGCCTCGGCATGGGATTGGCTGGCCGTGGCCGCGGCGCTCGTGTCCACCGTTGCGTTCGCGCTTCTCGTGCTGGTTCGCCACCCCAGGCATCGCGTTCGGTGATGTTCTGCTGCTCACGTTCGCATCTCGTGCCCGCCTGGTTGTCGCCGCTGGCGGTCGGCTGCACGGTGCTTGTCACGCTGGCGGTCGGAGGAGCCGTCGCTGCTGCCCAGCGCCATCACCGGCATGCCAACGCCACCGCCGGGACCGTCGCGCTCGGCCCGGCGGTGTTGGCCGGATGGGCAGCCGGGGTGGTGATCGGGTGAACCGCCGCGTGTCGTGGTCGACCGTTGGAATCTCGATCGCGTTGGTGTTCGCCGCGTGCTCGAGCGAAAGCAATGGGGCGACCACCGTCCCGACGACCGGCGAGACCTTGTCTGCGTTGACCACGACGACACCCCCGACGACCAGTTCAACGACGGCTCGGCCGAACTCAACAACGACCGCGGCCTCGAACCCGCCTACGACAATCGCGCCGCCCGGCACCGATCCGGTGGCGGTGCAGACGATCCTCGAGTCGCTGATCGACCGGTACGACCTTGCGGTGTCTGCGATCCTCGCCGATCCGCGAGTGGCGGCGGACAGCGGGCACCAAGCCGTCGTGGCCTACCTCGACCTGTTCGCGCCCGACAGCACGTTCCCCGAAACCGCGTTGCAGTTCTGGGCAGGCGAAGGCACCCAGGGACACTTCTACCGCCCGGGCCCACGCGGGCAGATGTACGTGTCGACCGTGCAGTCCGTGCAAGTCGATTCTCCCAATCAGGCGACGTTCCTGGTGTGCTCGTTGAAGAGCATGGTGATCGTCGACGGGTCCGGAAACGAGCTCTCCGCCGAGGGCGGCCAAAGCGCCGGATCGGTGGTCGCGGTGCGAGTCAGCGGGACGTGGCTGCTCCGCGATCTCACCCGCTCATCTGCTGCCGACTGCCCCGATCCGCGGAGTCAGCCGTGAGGGTCGGTCACACGCTCGCAAGCATTGCGACCGTGCTCGGCGCCGTCTTCCTCTGTCCGACTTCCGCCAGCGCGGCGCCGGGAGACCCCGGCGTCCGAGAGTGCGTGGAGGTCGACTCGCAGGGCTACTGCGTCGAGTGGGAGGTGCCGACGCCGGGCAACCCCACGACGGGCGGCGGGCGCGGCACAACGGACCAGGTCGTCTGCTACTGGGTCATGATCCCAGATGATCTCGCTACCGACCCGACGATCTGGGTGGACTTCGGTCTCGCGCGACCACCCGAGGGCGTCCAGATCGTGTGGCAGGAGTGGGAGTGTTCGGACGGGTCCGTCCAGTTCAACTTCCGCTGGGTCCCCGCCGCAACACCAGGCAACCTCGCGGCCCTCGTGCGCGGTCAGCTGCTCGGGACACTCCCGCAGCCTTCGGTGGGATCGTCGCCACCGGTCGGCACGGCGTCGATCGTGGGGATACCGGTGTTCGTGGAGGTGACGAACTGGGCCGGCGTGGTCAACGAGTCAGCGTGCGCGGGTGGGCTGTGCGTCACGGTGACGGCCACACCAGCACTGACGTTCACCCCCGGCGAAACCGGGTCGTCGACTGTCGCGTGCGCCGGCTCGGGGTCGCGGTATGACCCGGGTGGTGGCCCGCTCGAGGATCAGGCTTCGGCTGCGGGAGCGTGCGCTCACGCGTACCGCCTTCGTACGGGGGCGTCGGGTCGACCGGCGGCGTGGGACGGGTCGGTGTCGGTGACCTGGACCATCGCGTGGACAGCATCGACCGGCGCAACGGGTTCGTTGCCGTCGGTGACCCGTTCGACGGCATTGCCGCGAGCGGTTGAAGAGGTTCAGACCGTTGTCGTGGGAGGTACGACGCCATGAGTACGACCGTGCCCTCGACATCGACGAAGACATCGCCGAAGACCACGACAAAGACCTCGACGAACGGGGATAACCGGCGCGCACGCGAGGCCGCTGTCGCGACGGTGAAGGCACCTCGTGGCTCGGTTCGTCGCCGATGGGGTCGGATCGGTGTCGGCGCGGCCGCCGCGGTGTTGGGGGCATGGGTGTTCGCCGCCTTGTATCTGTCGGCCGGAGACCGAACCGACGTGCTCGTCATGGCCCACACGGTCGACCGCTTGGACGTGATCGACGCGTCGGATTTTCGGGTGGTGCGCCTGTCGAATGAATCCGATGTCGAGTCGATCGACGCTGGGCGCCTCGACGAGTTCGTCGGTCGTGTCGCCGGTGTCGATCTCGTCGCCGGTTCCCTACTCGCCGAGGGCCAGGTGCTGGGTGCCGGCCGCCAGCTGCTCGCAGAGGGGGAAGCGGTCGTCGGCGTACTGCTCGGCCCGGGTGACAGCCCGGTACGGAGCCTGCGTCGCGGCGCGCCGGTGTTGGTAGTGGTGCGGCCGGCCGCCGGGACGCGCGGTGACCCGGTGGAGATCGCCGGCTGGGTCTTCGACGCATCAGGTGAGGCGCTGAACACGCGCGAGCGGCCAGTCGAGTTGGCCGTCCCGCGCGGCCAGGCGGCGTTGATATCGGCCGCGGCGGCCGACCAACGCGTGACGCTCGTGGCGTTGGCGGAGTGAGCCGTGCTGATCGGTCTCGTCTCCGCCAAGGGTTCGCCTGGGGTCACCACCGCCGCGCTTGCTCTTGCGGCCGCAGCCGGCAACGGCGCGCTGCTGGTGGAGTTGGACCCGTCGGGCGGGAGCGTCGAGTGCTGGACGGGCACCACAGGTGAGCCCGGGCTGATCCGGGTCGCGAGCGGTCTTCGCCGCTCGATTGACCCGGAGATGTTGCTGGCGCACGCGGTCGAGGCACCGGCCGGTGTTCGATCGGTGCTCGCGCCGAGCGCGGGCGGGTTGGCCGAGTCGACGATCGCCGCGACCGGTGACCGTCTCGCACCGGCCTTGGCCGGTGTCGAGGCAACGGTCGTGGTGGATGGCGGGCGTTGGTCGCGTTCGCAGCCGACCGCGCGACGCCTCGCCGGCTGCGAGGTCGTCGCTGTCGTGTGTGCACCAACGATCGAGGGTGTGGAGGCGGCGCGGTGGGTGATCGACCCGCTTCGCTCGACCGTCGACGGCAGCGTCGTGCTCTTGCTCGTCGGTGATCGCCCGTACCCACCATCGGAGGTCGCGGCTGTTGTTGGTGTGCCCGTGATTGGGGTGATGGCGTGGGACTCCCGCGGGGTCAACGCGCTGCTCACGACGGGCGCCGGCCGCGGATGGTCGCGGAGCGCGTTGGCCCGCTCGGCCCGCTCGATTCTTGATGCTCTCCCCTCGATCTCGGGTGAGGCGACGGTGGTGGCTCGTGCTTGACGAGCTCGAGTCCGGTCTGCGCCGCGTCGTCGCTGACGAGATCGGCGACTACCTGAATCGCGCGACAGACGAGGGGCGCCGTGTCCCCGATGACATGGATCAGCGACAGATGGCCAGGGCGATCCTGCGGCGCGAGCTGGACAACCGGTCGAAGGTCGCCTTGCGCCTCGGCGAACCACCGTTGTCGGCCGACGACGAGGACGTGCTGCTCGAGCGAGTGTTGGCGACAGCGTTCTCCGCCGCGCCTGGCCTCGACGCGCTGCTGCGCCGAAACGACGTGACCGATGTGTTCGTGAACGGCTGCGACGACGTCCGGCTCGTCACCATCGACGGCGACACCGTGTTCGCCGAGCCGATCGCCCGCACCGACGCGGAGCTGATCGAGATGATCCAGACGCTGGCCCGGCGGGGCGGGCACATGGAACGCGAGTTCACCCCATCGCGCCCGCTGCTCGATCTGCAGCTACCCGACGGATCTCGATTGGCCGCGGCCGCATGGGTCACCAAGCGCCCCTACCTCACCGTGCGCCGCCATCTCCTCGTCGATGCCGACCAGCGCGAGCTCGTGGCCCGTGGGATGTACGACGAGGGGTTGGCGTCGCTGCTCGCGGCGCTGGTGCGGGCTCGCCGGAACGTGTTGATCGCCGGTGGGCAAGGTGTCGGCAAGACCACGCTGCTGCGCGCCTTGCTGCACGAGTGCAGCCCGGATGAGCGGATCGTCGTGTTGGAGCAGGAACCCGAGTTGCATCTCGACGCGATGCCGGGCCGTCACAACCACGTCTTGGTGTTCATGGAGCGCGGTGCGAACACCGAAGGTGTCGGCGCGGTCTCGCTGGCCGATCTCGGACGGTCGATCAAGCGGTTCACTCCGAAGCGGATCGTCGTCGGCGAGGTCCGCGGCCCCGAAGTGATCGACATGCTCGAAGCGATGACCCAAGGCATCGCCGGATCGATGTGCACGATCCACGCCGACTCGTCCTGGTCGGTGTTCCCTCGGCTCCCGGTCTACGCACGGGCCGGAGGGCGCGACTGGTCCAGCGGTGACGTCTTGCAACTCGCCGCGCTGGCCTTGGACGTGATCGTGTTCCTCACCCGCGACCGCACCGGTCGCCGGGTGATCGGTGAGGTCCGCTACGTCCAGCGTTTCGATCCCGACTCGGGACAGGTGATCACCGACGAGTGGTTCCATCCCGATGTGGATGGGCACGCGGTGCGCAACCCCGTGGCACCGATCCCGGTGCGGCTGCTGGACGAACTGATAGAGCACGGCTACGACCCTGCCCTGCACGAGGACGGGTCGTCGCGATGACGGTCCTCGCCGCGCTCGCCGGTCTGCTCACCGTTGGCGGCATCTGGCTTGCCGTCACCTCGTGGGGATCGGTGCCGGTCATCGAACGCGCTGATCCAGCTGTGCCACGCTTGGATCGGATCGACCGTCGCCGGCTCGTTGCGGTAGCCGGCGGCGCGTCGTTGGCGTTGGTCGTTACCCGTTGGCCGATCGCCGCAGTAGCGGGCGGCGGGATCGGCTGGGCCGTCTCGGGGATGAAGGGTCGCAAGGAACGCCGGGAGACCGACGCGCGGACCGAGGCGATCGCGTTGTGGGCCGAGATGCTGCGCGACGCGATCGGCACGGCACGCGGCGTCGAAGGTGTCCTGGTCGCGACCGCAGCGACCGCGCCGCTGCCGATCCGGGCCGAGGTGCAGACGATAGCGCGCCGGTTGCAGCATGAGTCGCTCGACGCGGCGCTCGATGATCTCGCCACCGACCTCGATCACCCGATCGGTGACCTCGTTGTCACCGCACTCCGGTTGACCTCCATTGCCGGCGGCCGCCAGGTCCGTGACGTCCTCACCAACCTGGCTTCGGCCGCGTACGCGGAGGCGGAAAGCCAACGGCGGATCGACGTCGCCCGGGAACGGCCCCGCTCGGCGATGCGGTACACGGCGATCATCATCGGTGGGTTCGTCACCCTCCTGGTCGTGTTCTCGCGCCGGTACCTGGAGCCGTACGACTCGGCGCTCGGGCAGGGCGTGCTGGTGTTCGTCGGCTTCTACTGGACGGCCGGGTTCTGGTGGATGCACCGCATGGGCCGCGTCACCCCCGTCGAACGGTTCCTCGCTTCAACAGCGCGGGACATGGAGCGTGTGCAGTGAGCCCCGTCACGGCGGTCGTGCTCGCCGGCGGGCTGGTCGGTGTCGGCACCTGGCTGGTGTGGACCGGCTGGTCGCCCGCCCGCCCACCGCTGCACGCCGTCCTCGGCCGACTCGGGCAGCCACGGGTCGAAGTCGAGCCGATGTCGCGGGAGAACCTCGACGTCCGCGTCGGGGTCTGGGCCCGCAAGATCGGGCTGGTGGAACACACCATCACCGGGATGCGCGCCGATCTCCGGGTGCTGCGCCGCAGCCCCGACGAGCAGGCGGCGGTGATCGTCACCTACGCGCTGCTCGGGTTCCTGTGGGCGCCGGTGGTCGCCACCGGTGGATGGCTGGTCGGGTTCCGCCTGCCGTGGGCGATCCCGTTGTGGCTCGCGCTGGCGGGTGCCGGGATCGGAGCGGTCAGCGCCGTGCGATCCGTCAAGACCGCGGCGGTGCAACGGCGACACGCGTTCTCACACGCGCTGTCTTCGTTCTGCGACATCACCGGCATGTGCCTCGCCGCCGGGCGAGGCGTCGAATCCTCGTTGGAGACCGCGGCCCACACCGGCACCGGATGGGCCTTCGCCGAGCTCCAGACCGCACTGCGCACCGGGTACGTCCGAGGCGACACCCCATGGGACGCCCTCGCCCGGCTCGGCAACGACGCCGACCTCGCCGACCTCACCGAACTCGCCGCCGCACTGTCCCTCGCCGGCGACCAAGGCGCGGCGGTGCGCACGACGGTCGGGTCGAAGGCGAAAGCGATCCGCGAGCGGCTCACCGCCGACGCGGAACGCTCCGCCGCGAGCGTCACCGAGCGCATGGGCATCCCCGCCACACTGCTCCTCCTGGGCTTCATCGTCTTCCTCGGCTTCCCCGCAATCGCCGTCCTCTTCGAATAGGAGCCTCCCCGAAACCAACAACCCGAAAGGAACCCCAGCCCATGACCATCATGAGATTCACAGCGTGGCTACGCCTCCGCGCCTCGGAAGCACGAACCCGCGCCTCCGAGGAAACCGATCGCGGCGAGATCGTCGAGAAGGTGATCATCGTCGCCGCCGCCGCCGGAATCGCGATCGCCGCGATGGCCGCGATCGCCTTGGCGGTCGACATCAAGATCGGCGGTCTCCAGCTCTGAAGCCGATGCCGCCGACCGTCCGCCGACCATCGCGCACGGGAACTCGACCCGTGCGGGCTTCGCCGCGCCCGCGGCGTTGTTGCAACGACCGCGGCTCATCGACAGTCGAGTTCGTCATCGGTGCCGCGTTGATGGTGATGCTGCTGTTGGTCATCGTCCAGTTCGCTCTCTACTTCCACATGCGCTCCGTCGCCCAAACCGCAGCCCGTCACGGACTCGACAGCGTCCGCGTCATCGACGGCTCCGAACAAGCGGGCATCACCGCAGCGAACGAGTTCCTCGACCAAGGTGGCAGCAGCCTCCAAGACCGAGACGTCACCGCGGCGCGAACCGTCGTCACGTCGTCAATGAGCGTGGCGGGGACGGTCGTGTCGCTCATCCCGGGACTCAACCTGCGCGTCGAGGTCACCGTCGACGCCCCAACCGAACGAGTCACCCCATGAACCGCCGGGTCCGAGACGATCGCGGGTCGCTCAGTGTCGAGCTGGCGATCCTCGCTCCGCTCGTCGGGATTCTGCTCGCTTGCGTCGTGCTCGTCGGCCGGGTACAGATCTCCCGCGCTGACATCGAAGGCGCGGCGCGTTCCGCAGCAAGGGATCTCTCCATCGCACGGGATCCCTACGCCGCGCTCGGCGATGTGCAGCGCAACGTGGAGGCAACGCTGCGAGTCGGTTCCCCGACGTGTCGATCGATGTCGTTCACACCGGAGATCCGAGCGGCAGAGGTGTCGGTGACGCTCGCGTGCACCGTCGACCTTCAAGCCGCCGTCGTGCTGCCCGTGCCGGGAACGATGACCCTCACCGCGTCAGCGACCGAGATCATTGACATCCACAGGGAGAGGAACCCGTGACCCGCCCGCCGCAGCGCGATCGACTGCGCGATCGACTGCGTGGTCGGCTGCGCGGTCGGACCGGTGATGATCGGGGTTCGGCGACCGTGTGGATGATCGGTGTCACCGTCGCCTCGTTCCTCATGATCGGCCTCGTTCTCGACGGAGGCGTCATGCTCCGCTCCCGCAGCGACGCGTTCTCCACCGCCGCCTCCGCAGCACGTGTCGGTGCCCAGCAACTCGACCCAGACGCCGCGGTCGAGGGTCTCACCGTGTTGGACCCGATCGCCGCCGAACAAGCAGTGCTCGACTACCTCGATGCCCACGGCGTCACCGGCACGGTGACGGTGACCGGTGGCACCGTCACCGTCACGGTGAGCACCGCAGCCCGGTTGCAGATGCTGCGTGTCGTCGGCGGCGACACCGTCACGTTCGACGCCACCGCCACGGCCGAAGCCATCAAGGTGGCCACGCCATGACCCGACTCCGCGGTCTCGTCGCGCTCGTCGCCCTCGCCTTCGCTATCGGCGCTGTGCCATGGGCGCTGGTCCGGTTCGGGAACTGGCCGATCAACGGCATCCCCAGCAGCGAACAGCTTCGCGACCTCGGCGACACCGTCGTGTCCGACACAACCGTGTTCGCTGTCCTCACCGTCGCCGCCTGGCTCGTCTGGGCGGTGTTCACGGTCTCGGTGCTGGTCGAGACCAGCGCAGCCCTGCGCCGTGTGCAGGCCCCTCGGCTCGCGTTCGCCGGGCCGCTGCAACGCTCCGCGCGTGGCCTCGTCGCGGCCATCGTGCTCGCCGTAACGATCCAACACATCCCACCCCCCGCCCATGCCGGCGCCTCATTCGCCGCGTCGTTCGTCCAGCGGTCAGCAGTCGTCCTCGACATCGGTGATCCTGCACCCGGGCGCACCGCGCCCGCCGCGCCAACACCGGTGTCAGCGCCCGCGGCGGTCGCGCCCACCGCGGGGGTGGCGGAACCGGCCGACGAGGTCGTCGTGACTGTGCAACACGGCGACAGCGCCTGGTCGATCGCGGCGACCCACCTCGGTGACGGGATGCGCTGGCGCGAACTATGGGCGACCAACCGCGGGGTCACCCAACCCGACGGCCGGTCATGGACCGACCCACAGATCATCCGGGTCGGCTGGCAACTCCGCCTCCCCACCAGCGACACCCGCTCGGGTCCCGCCGCAGCACCGGGGACCACGGCCGAGCCCGTGGGGGTCGTCCACACCGTCGTGCCAGGCGACACGCTGTCGGGGATCGCCGACACCCACCTCGGAGACCCAGCCCGCTACACCGAGATCCTCGAGTTGAACCGAGACGCCGAGCAGCCCGACGGCCGGCGCCTCACCGACCCGAACCTGATCCTGCCCGGCTGGAATCTCCGACTACCCGATGTAGCGACTCCTCCGGTGTCGACTCCAGTGCCGACGAGTCCCGAAGTCGTCGACCCGGCTCCGGTCCCGACCACCGGGACGCCAACATCGGAAACCACACCTACGACGACGACCCCGACGACGACAGTTCCGACGACCGCAGTGCCGGCACCCACCAGCATCCCGACTGCGCCGTCGTCGCCCGCAACGCCGTCGACCGTCGCTCCCGTGGAGCACGACGGCGACGCGGACCCGCCTGAGAACGGCTGGACGACCAGCGCGCCGACACTGGCCGGCATTGGCGGCGCGGTCGTGCTCGCGACCGGACTGGCGCTGCGCATCGGGTTCCTCCGGCGTCGGCAAGCGACCCGCGGAACCCGCGCCCGCACCTCGATTCCGACCGACAGTGGCGAGACGGAGGTTGCGGTGGTGGCCGCGGCCGACGTGCCGCTGGTGCGGTGGGCGGGCCAACAACTCGCGCAACTCGTGCTGCAACTCGACCGCCGTCGGGCCACCGGGGCGCCCGTTGCGGTCGAGCTGAGCGATACCGCTGGGATCGAGCTGCTCTGGGACACGCCGCAGCCCGACGCGCCAGACCCGTGGACGATCGCTGACGGCGGGTGGGCGTGGCGACTCGCCTACGACCCCGACGCGCCCGTACCGGCCGATGAGCTACCAGCCGCGATCCCCGCGCTGGTCACTATCGGTCACCGCGAGGGCCGCCAGCTACTGATCGACCTCGAGGCCTACGGTGGCATCACCGTCTCGGGCACCGACGAACGTGTCGACGCGTTCCTCCGGTCGGTGGCCGTCGAGTTGGCCACCGACCAGGACCTCGCCGATGCCTACGTGCACACCGTCGGCTTCAACCTGGGCATCGAGCATCTGGACCGACTCGGCACGAGCGACGTCGATGGCGCAGTGCGCCACCTCGACGGTGTGCGCCGGTCCGTGACCGATGCGCTCGACGTCGCCCAACTCGACGGGACCTTCGCCGCCCGTGCCGGGTCGACAACACCGATCGAAGCGACCGTCGTCATCGCCCGCACCGCCAACGCTGACGAGACGGATCGGCTTCTGCACGCCGCATCCGCCCGTCGAGGTATCGCCGTCATCGCCGTAGGTGACGGCGGCAAGGCCCCTGCCCACATCGAGCTGCGCGACGACGGCACCGCCCGCCTGGAGCCACTCGGCATCGTGTTCACCCCGGTCGCCCTCCCCGAGGACAGCGCCACCGCGGTCGACGAACTGCTCGACGCGCTCGACACCCTCGACACACTCGCCGCCGAACCCGACAACGCGGGCCAATACGTGGCCGATGCGCCGCCGAGCAATGGCGACGAGCCCGCCGTACGTGGTGGCGGCCCCCCAGCACCTGAGCTTGGCAAACCAATGGCCGACGAGCTCTTCCCGGACGAATCCGTCCGCGAAGTTGTCGCGCCGGCGATGCTCGTACGGGTGCTCGGCACACCGGCCGTGCCGGATCGGCCGGACCTCGGTCGGCGCGAGCTGATCCTCACCGTGCTGCTCGCATGTCGGCAACGCCCAATCGCGGCGAGCGCCGCGCAGGATGCGTTGTGGGGCGGAAAGCCGGTCGAGGCCAAGACGGTCTGGAACGTCATCGGTGCCACCCGCAAAGCGCTCGGTGACTTCCCCGACGGGACACCGGTGATGCCCTCCGCGGATCGTGCCCGCGGGACGCTGCGAGTCGCACCAGGCGTCGTCACCGACCTCGCCGTGTTGCAGGGTCTCGTCGACCATGCCCGGCAAGCGCCGCCATCGGAGGCGATCGGGTTGCTGCGCCGAGGGTTGGAACTGGTCGGTGGCCCGCCGTTCGACGCCGCCGGTTACGACTGGGCGCACCGCGACCAGGACGTCGCCGAAGCCTCCACGCTGATCGAGCACGCCACCGAGCAGCTCGTCGATCTCGCACTCGACACCGGCATGGTTGACGTCGCCCGAGACGCGATCGTGCGTGGGCTGCGCGGCCTGCCCGGCAACGAGGAGCTCTACCGCTGCCGGATGCGCGTCGAGCACCACGCCGGCAACCTCCCCGGCGTGAGCGCCGCCTACAACGAGCTCGTCACCTACCTCGTCGACCTCGAGACCGAACCATCCGCCTCGACCACCGCTCTCTACCAGGAACTCGTCCGCCCTGTCCGTCGCTGAGGTCCCGTTCACCGGCGGGCAAGCGCTCAAACTCAGGGGCGTCGGGGTACGGGCTATCGGTGACCTTCCACCGGCCCGGGTTGGCACGCTCAGCAGCTGTGGTCACAAGCGTGACCATCCGGTCCGCGTCCGAGCCGCCGAACGTGACGGTCACGTAGTCGGGGGTGCCGCGCACTCTCGTCCAATCAGCGGCCGAAGCGAGACCGGCGACGGACTCGTAGAACTCGGTGAGGTGTTGGCTGTCGATCAGGTTGTCGGGGTCGCCATGGAAGATAGTCACGTGGCGTCGCCCGAGCGCGAGTTCCTCGGCTTCGCAGATCACCAGACTCTCGGCCAGTTCCTGGCGGCGAGTGTCGTTGGTGGCGAGGTCGGCGATCTCGGCGAGACGCCAGCCGAACGGGTTGTACAGGGCACAGTCGTCGATACGCATAGCAGTCCTCCCAGGTTGACGTGGCTCCACGACACGACGACCGGCAGACCACGGTGGAGCGCTCACCACCAAGCGTAATGCGGTCCTCTATACGGTTACCGGTGGAACCCCGACCGGCGAGCCGCAGGCAGGGCTGGGTCTCATGGAGCCGGCGCTCGGGCGTGGTCGCGCAGCCATCGGCGCTGTCGTTATGGGGCCCTTGGTAAGGGCTCGTTCTCGAGCGGTACCTGCTCCGTGTGTTCTCGGACGAGACAATCCGATGCCGAGATGTCCTGTCCGGGTGTGGTTCGGGTGTGAGCCGACTACTGGAAGCTGGCGTTCAGGATAGGCCGTGCTCCTTTAGTTGACAGAGACTGAATGTCGCGGCGTCCATTCTCCAGGGCGAGAACCGGCGAAGAAGAGGATTGATCACTTTCTTGGCGAGGAAGTCGTCCTTCTCCAGCTTGCTCGCAGCCAACTGAGCAGACACAGAGGCGAGACCACCCACGATACCCTGCAACAAACCAAGACTAGCGCCTATGGTCAGGGGAACAGCACCGAAGGAAACCGAGGACAGGGCGCCACCAAACTTCTTCAAGGATTTCATTGACTGATACTTCGCACCGAGTTCAGCGATCTCGTCTCGGATGGCAGCTCCCTCTCCGGCTGCGCCCGAGAAGTCAGAGATCTCGGCCTTGGCTTTGAATCTAGCAAGAGTAGCACCAATGGCAGCTCGCACGTCCGAGTCCACCAGATCATCAACATCTGAGCTTTCAAGTCGCCGCGGAATAGATATGTCGAGCCGGTCAACCAACCGTGAGCCGAAGGACGTCGGCAGAAATAGAACCTCCGCAAGAAAGTTCTCAGGAATCCGCAACACTGACTCGTATTCGTAGTCGAAGTGGCCGGTGGCACCGAGCCCGACACAGTCCGTGAAGAACCCGGAAAGGAAGGTAGTAAGTACGAACCGGAAGTCCTCCTCCGTGGGAGTGTGATCCATGAAGCGAGCAACTGGCTGCAGCAGCTCCTCCGTCCGCGTATCCCCGAACGAGGCAAACAGTGTCTGAAGCCCATCGCTGTAGCCGATCGCTGAGAGGAGCGCAAAACCGACGTGTATGCCCTGATACATGATCTCGTCACCGAGATCAGTTTCACGGAGCTCGGTGCTAGGGAACAACTCGACGGCCGTCCTCAAGCCCGCAACCAAGAGCTGGATACCGTTCTCAAGCCCCGAAAGAGTGCTTAGGGTGACGCGTTGCTCGGTCAGATGTGGGCGTCTTTCAGCGACAACGGGAGCAATAAGTCTCGGGTCCTCGTAAAGCTCATAGTCGTTCAGTATTGGCAGCAAGGCTCCACGATCGACTAAGGCTAGAAATGACTTGTACGGCATGCCAAGAGTTTCTTCAAACTCTTCAAATGAGAAGAGGCTCGGAACTCGAAGAAGAACGACGGGGCTAAGAGCGACCGAGAGAGGCAAGAAGTTCTCCAAAACCAGTCCTGCAGGATAGATGGCGGCATTGGGCGCGATCTGGGCGCCAAGTATCTCGTCACGGCCGATGGATTCGCCGCTTAGGAGCCGATTAAACAGGACCTGATCACGTTCTCTCTCGCTCTCAGCGGCGCGCCTGATCTTGCTTTCCCCTCGAATCGCTCCCATGGCGCGACGTTACCGCGGACCAGGCCTCTCAGGTTGACCTCGTGGTGGTTGACCATTCCCTTCACCGGGAACCAGCCGCCTGTGGCGTCCTCGCGCGCTGCGCTCGTAACCGGCGAACTCGAGTGGCCGTGACGTCCCATAACGCGCAAGAGCACGGCGTGGGAGCGTGCTGTCAATGTGCCGGGGCGAGACACCCGACGGAGTGTGCAGCCGACCAGACCCTGGCCCGTCAGTAGAAGCAGCCGGTCGTCGGCAGATTGATCGGGTCGATGCCGACCCTCTGATCGCGGAGTGAGGCGAGGAGGGGTTGGGGGCAGCGCCGGGCACCGTCGGCGGTGTGGATCTGGAGGTGGAGGTGCGGGCCGCTTGATCGGCCGGTGTTGCCGGAGGTGAGGATCTGCACTCCGGCGCCGATCGAGTCGCCGACTTGTACGTGCACGGCGTTGCCGTGGCAGTAGGTCCAGCGGACGCCGGTGTCGTCTTCGATGGTGACGCCGATCCCGCAGGTGGAGCAGCCGGCCTGGTTGGTGCCGCACCCGTAGTCCCACCAGTTGTGCGGCCAGTACTGGATGGTGGCGACACGGCCGCCGCGCACCGCGTAGATCGGGGTGCCGCTCGGAATCCCCCAGTCCCAGGCCGGGTAGTCGTGGTGTGGGCTGTCGACGGGTGCGGCGGCGAACATTTCGGGCGGCCCTGGGTAGGCGTAGCCGTCGGCGAGCGCACCGATCGTCCCGCCGGGCAGGCAGCTACCGCCACTCTGGCTGGCGGGGTCGATGAGGGCGAGTTGTCGGTCGTACTCGGTGAGCCAGCGGGTCTGGTACTCGCGGGGGGTGAGCCGGTTCCCCGCAGCGGGCGAGGGCACGGTGTCCCACTCGTTTGATCCCGGGGTGGGGACGTGGCCGATGTACCAGACAACCGGGACGGCGTTGACGTCGCCGTCGTGGGCGTCGAGGATGCCGCTGACGTGTTCGACGGCCTTGGCGTCTTGGACCTGTGTGGGTGCTTGCCAGGCTTGGGGGTAGCCGCCGTAGCCGGCCCAGGTGGTGTCGATGAACTGGTACGCGCCCGACGCTGACGACCCTGATGCTCGGGCGGTGTAGTCGCCGCCGGATTCGAGGGTGCGGATGGTGGCGAGCACGGCGTCGAGGGGCGCGTTGCCGGTGCATCCGACGAGCCCGGCGTCGCCGGTGGCGAACAGCAGCGGGAACGCCATGAGCCCGGCGACGAGCGCGGCGATCGGAGCGGCGATGAGCTTCATACCCCAGCTCTCACCCTCGGGCGGGTTTGTTGTTGCGCGAACCCTGTGGGCGGGTGGGTCCTGGTTCGTGGAACGCACCAGCAGCGGTGCCGAACAACGAGGAGGTGGGCCGTGTCGACACACAAGAAGCGCCTGGCGGTCGGGGTCGGGCTCGTGGCGGTGGGGGTGCTCGCGGTTGCCAGCCCGGCGTGGGCGCAGGTGCCAGATCCGGCACCGGACGCGTCGCTGCCGGGTGGCGCGCTGATCACGCAGGTGTTGGGCTGGTTGAAGTACGCGGCGCTCGCCGCGGCGGTCGGCGGTCTGCTGATCGGCGGTGTCGCGACCGGTGTCGGGCATTTCGGGTCGAGCTACTCGGCGTCCGCCGCCGGGAAGAAGTGGGTGCTCGGGGGGATCGGCGCCGCGATGATCGCCGGACTCGCGCACACGATCGCGACGACCGTCTACAACGCGACCTGAGCCATGCGGCGCTCAACGATGTACGCAAGCGCGGCGATCGCCGTGGTCGCCGTGGTCGCCGCGGGCTCGATTGGGCTGCGGGCCTGCAACACCCCCTCCGCTGAACGGGGCGCTGAAGTCGCGGTCGCGGACCCCGTTGACGTCGCACAGGTGGTGTCACCTGTGGGGCCGGCCGAGGTGGTCAACGGTGTCTCGCATGGGTGGCGCCACGATTCTGAGGGTGCGCGTGCCGCGGCGCTGGCGGCCGTGTCGTTGACCGGCGCTATCGCTACGGCGGGGTTCATCACCCGTTCGGACATCATCGGCTCGATCGCCACGTCGGGCTACGGGCCGAGGTTGGCGTCGGTGTCGTCGGGTCAGCTCGCCGAGTTGTCCGTCGAGCTCGGCGACGCCGGGGTGTCTCCCACCGAGTTGGTGTGGTCCGAGATCCCCCTCACAGCCCGGATCGTGTCGGTCGACGACTACCGGGCGGTTGTCGAGGTGTGGGCGGTGCTCGTGGTCGGCGTCCCTGGCGTGGGTGCTCCCCGCCAGGCGTGGCGCACCGTGACGGTCGAGGTGGCGTGGGAACGCGGCGATTGGCGGATCGACGGGTGGGACACCCGGCCGGGGCCGACCCCGGCGCTGGCTGCCGCCTCGGTCGTCTCCAGCGTCGCCGACATCGCCGAGGTCATCTCGTGGCCGGCAGCTGGCGGAGGTGCGTGATGTTCGACTGGGTGCTCGGCGGGTTGGGCGGGCTGTTCGGGTTCGTCGGCGACGCCGTCGGCGGGGCTATCGGCTGGGCGTGGGACAAGGTGATCCAGGGCATCTACACCTGGCTCGCCAACGGACTCGCCTTGCTGATCGAGTGGGTGTGGTCCGTGCTCGACTCCGGCACCACCCCTCGGGTCACGGCCGGCTGGTTCCGCAACGAGCTCGCCGCCCAGGTCGGCCTGCTCGCCTTGGCGGTGACGGTGGCGATGATGCTCGCCTCCGCGATGCAAGCCGCGCTCGCCGGGCGCCCCGAACAGATCCTCGACGCCGTCAAGGAAGGCGTCCGAGCGATCGTCGCCTCGGCGCTCACGTTGACGGTCCTGGACGTGTTGATCGGCGTGACCGACGAAGCATCCGGGATGGTCTGGCAGGTCGGCCGGGCGGATCTGGTCAACATGATCGAAGGGATGGTCGTAGTGGCCACCACGACCGGTCCGCTCGGTTCCACGTTCGTCGGACCGCTGTGCCTGCTGTTCGGGTTCATCGGCCTGATCGGCTTGGTGGTCGCGTTGATGATGCGCTCGGCGCTCATCTATGTCGCCGCGGCGTTGGCTCCGATCGTGTGGTCCGCGAACGTCCTGCCGTTGTTCCGGGGATCGGCCCGCAAGCTCGTCCATCTCATGGTGGCTCTGGTGATCTCGAAACTGGCGATCGTCATCGCCTTGGTGGTGGCGGTGAAGTTGATCGCCAACCCGGCCGGCGACCCCACTTCGACGTCGGTCATCAACGACGGCGCCGCGGCGGTCGGGACGTTGATGACCGGGTTCGTGTGCTTCCTCATCGCGGCGGTCACCCCGATCGTGCTCTACAAACTGATGCCCACCGTCGAAGGGGCAATGATCGGCGCCGGCGTCGCCGGCGGTTGGGCGCGGGGCGTCACCACCGCGGCCCATACCGCGCTGATGGTCAAGAGCATGGGTGCCACTGCGGGAGCCTCAGCGGCGACCCGTGGCGTCGACGGCCAGAACGGCGTCCCCGGCGCAGCCGCTGCCAGCGGCACGTCCGGCGGCGGGTCTGGTGGTGTGGCTGGATTCACCGGCCACCAGCCGGGGACCGCCGCCACCGGTGCCACCGGCTCCTCTGGTGCTGGGCGAGCGGCGAGCGGCGGGCCGTCCCGGTCGCAGACGCCCGGCCGTACACCGGGTTCGACCGTGGCGGGCGCAGCGACGCATCCGACAGCGACGACAGCGACGACAGCGAAGGAGCCGAGCCGTGAGTAGCGAGGTCCGCTCCTACCGGTTCAGCGATTCGCAACGCCCCGGGATGTTGCTCGGGCTCAGCGCCCGCCAAGCCGTCCCGGTCATCGCCGGGGTACTGATCCTCGCCGGGATCCTCCAAACCCCGATTCATCCGGTGGTCGGCGTCGCCGGCCCGGTCGTCGGGTGCGTGGCGGCGTTCGGCCGATGGCGCGGCGCTGCGCTCTCCGAGACACTCATGCCGGGCGCCCGGCTGTGGCTGACTCGCCGATGCGGGCGCCGGCGCTGGCTGCGCCCACCGCTGCTGGGCGACAACAGCGACCACACGCTCCCCCGACCGTTGCAGGGTCTCGAGCTCCTCGACGTTCCCGCCGATCGCGCTGACCGGGCGGCCGGGATGGCGGTGGTGCGTGACCGCCGAGCCGGGACGGTCACCGCGGTGCTGCGGGTCCACGGTCACGGGTTTCCCCTCGCCAGCGCGAGCGAGCAGGACACGATGCTCGCCGCGTGGAGCAGCGCGTTGAGCCCGTTCGCCCGGGAACGTTCGCCGGTGACGAACGTGACGTGGCAGGAGTGGGCGCATCCGATCGGGTCCGACGCGCATCGCGAGTTCCTCGCCTCGATCGGTATCCACGCCCGCGCCGATGACGCGGCGACCGCCGACTACCTCGCCCTGGTCGACCAGCAGGCGCCGGTCACCGTCGCCCACGACATCCTCGTCACCGTCACCATCGACCAGCGCCATGTCCGCGCCCGGCGGAGCGCGACGTCACGGTTCGCGGCCGCGTTGGACGCGCTCGCCGATGAGGTCCGGTCGTTCGCCGATCGGCTCGACGCCGCCGGGCTCACTGTCGACCATCCCCTCACGCCCGTCGAGTTGTCGGCTGCGCTGCGGGTGCGGTCCGACCCGACCCGGGCCGGCCAGATCGCCACGCTGACCCGGTCACTCGCCGCCGCCGCGAGACGGGGCGCGTTGGAGTGGGGCCCAATGGTCGTGGAGGCGGACTGGGGCCACGTCCGGGTCGATGGCACCTACCACCGCTCCTACCGGGTCGCGGGCTGGCCGCAACTCCCGGTCGGGTCGGACTGGCTCGGCGAGCTGCTGTCCGACACCCGCGCGGTGCGGACCGTCACCGTGGTGATGGAACCCGTCCCGATGGGCCGCGCCGCACGCGCTGCGGATCGTGAGGTGATGGCCCGCGAAGCCGACGCCGACATGAAGACCCAGAAGGGGTTCCGGGTCAACGCCCGCGAACGCAAACGTCTCGCCGATGTCGAAGCACGCGAACGGGAGTTGTCCGAAGGCCACGCCGAGTTCCACTTCGTCGGCATCGTCGACGTCACCGCAGAAGATCTCGACGCCCTCGACGACGCCTGCGCAGTGGTCGAACAGTCCGCGGCCCAATCGCTGCTCGACCTGCGACCGCTCGATGCCCGCCACGAACAAGGTTGGGTCGCGTCGCTGCCCGTCGGCCGTGCCCTCACCCGGCGCGCCACATGAACGCCCCACACGCCGGCGGCGGCGGCGCGGCGGTCGATGACCGGCCGCCGTGGTGGCGGCCAGCGAACGGGCTGCGGATCGAACGGCACCGGGCGACGATGGCGCACCTCGCCAGCGTCTACCCGTGCCATACCGACACAAGCATCGGCGAACGCGGCCCGTACATCGGGGTCAACGTCACCGGCGGCGGGTCCGGCTGGTACTTCGACCCGTTCGAGCTGTACGGGACCGGCGTGCTGAGCAACCCCAACGTGATCGTCACCGGCGACATCGGCACAGGGAAATCCGCGTTGGTCAAAGCGTTCCTGGGCCGGGAGCTCGCCGTCTACGGCCGGCGCCGGATGGTCACCATCCTCGACCCCAAAGGCGAATACACCCCCTTCGCCCGGGCACGCGGTCTCCCCGTCATCCGCCTCCACCCCGGCGGCACCGACCGGCTCAACCCGATGGATCACCGTGGCAACCCCGCCGAAACCGTCGGCCGTCAAGGCCTCGCCACCGCGCTCGTCGCCGGTGTCCTCGGCCGCACGCTGGACGCAACCGAAGACGCCCTGTTGGGCTGGTCGGTCGCCACCCTCGCCCGAACCGGGCGGGCGTTCACCCTTGCCGATGTCGCCGCCACCGTCGCCGACCCGGCCGAGGAACTCGTCGCGCTGTCACGGCGCACACCGCTCGAGCTGGCCCAAGCCGCCACACCTGTCGTGTTCGCGCTCGACAAACTCCTCACCCGAACATTGGCAGGGATGTTCGACGGACCGACCACCGTCAACGTCGACTGGACCGACGGCCCCGGGTTCGTCATCGACCTGTCCGCCGTCTACGGCGACGACGACGCCCTCCCCCTCGTCATGCTCGCCGCCACCTCATGGCTCGCCGCCGCCCTACAACGCGATTCTGACCGGCGGGTCCTGCAAGTCATCGACGAAGCCTGGGCCGCGGTCCGCCACGGCGCCCGCCACTTCCAAGGTTCACTCAAGCTTTCCCGCACCTACGGGGTGTCGACCTGGCTGATCTGCCACCGCCCGGCCGACCTCACCGCGCAATCAGACGACGGAACCGCCATCGCCAAGATCTCCGCCGGGTTGCTGTCCGACATCCAGACCCGGATCATCCTGCGCCAACCACCCGACCAGGTCGGCGTCGCCACCGAAATGTTCGCCCTCTCCGAACGCGAACAATCCTGGATCGGCCAGCTCCTCCGGGGCCGGGCGCTGTGGCGGCTGCAACGCCGCGGCGCGGTCGTCCAGACCGTGCTCACCACCACCGAGACCGAGGTAGGCGACACCGACGCGGCGATGGGGACATAAAACCATGGGTTCACGAAGACTGAAGTCGTTTCGGCCGGGAACCGGAGGGGGCTACCCGGAGTCAAGGCTATGACCGCCGGCGGCCAGCCTGGCGTTCGATGGCAGATCGACGACGTCCTCGCCCGCACCGAACTCGCCGCTCTCCTCGACCACCTCGCCGAACCGGCGACCCACACGGTGCGGGGCCGACGGTGGCACTGCCCTCTACCCGAACACGACGACCACCATGCCTCGGTCACGATGCACACCGACCACCGCGGCCACGAACGCTGGCGCTGCTGGTCCGGAGACGACACCCACCGCGGTGACGCCATCGACCTCGCCGCCGCCACCCAACGCATCACTCGTGCCGAGGCGATCGACTGGCTCGCGCAACGGGCCGGGATGATTCCCGATCAGCCTTTCCCCGCTCCCGCCCGCAAGCCCCGCACCACGACACTCACCGTCGTACCGCTCGATCCTGCCGTCACCCGATACGCGGCCGCGTGTGAACGCATCCTGTGGAGCCCGTCAGGACGACCCGTGCGCGACTGGCTCCACCAGCGCGGCCTCGACGACGACGTGCTGCGGGTCAACCACGTCGGAGCCGATCCCGGCCGGCGAATGATGCGCCGCCAACGCGGCCTCCCCTACGGAAACAGCATCGCGGCGGTCTTCCCGGCACTTGACCCGACAGGCAGCGTCCGCTACCTCCAGGCCCGTTACCTCGAGCCCGGTGACGGACCCAAATATGACAACCCCGCCGCCGCGCTCGGCTCCAACCCACGCCTCGCGTGGACCCGCACCGACCGACCATCGCACCCCGGGCTTCTCGTCGTGTGTGAAGGGATCCCCGACGCGCTCACCGCCGCCCAAGCCGGCTACACCGCCGTCGGGATACTCGGCTCCCAAGCCCCCGACCACAGCGTCGCCGCACGCCTCGCCACCCACGCCGAGCAACGCCACCTCGCCATCATCGCCATCATCGACAACGACCCCGCCGGCCGGGCCTGGGGGCAACGCCTCGGTGCCCTCCTCGCCGACCACGGGCACGACCTCACCATCATCGAACCGCCCGAGGCGGGACTCGACCTCAACGCGTGGGCGCTCACCGATCCCGGCTGGATCGGACGAGTCCAGGGAGGCCCGCCTCAGGAGACTCCGTCGCTCGACCCGATCGCTCGTAGCACCCTGAATCGTGACGTGATCGAACTGAACACCTGAGCAGAACGGACGGTACCGCCTCGGCCGGTGCACCTTCTCGAGTTCTGACCACCCGGCTACTTGAGAATCTCTATCGCGAGCGCCCGGCACTTCGTCAGGTTCTTGAACAGACTGGCGAGGTAGTTGCTCTCGTAGCGGCGATCCACCGCCTTCACCAGTTTAGCGAAGCTCGAGTCGACCAGCTTTCGGACTTCCGTGTCTGCGGGCAGGGTGCCCGATTCCTCAAGGGCATTGGAGTCGAGTGTCTGGAAGACAAGGTGCAACAGGAGCCGGTTTCCGTGCACCGCTATCTGCCGCTTTCGTCCCGCTTCCCGCTTCTGAATGGTTGCGATGCGTTTGTCCGCGACGCGCATGATCTGTACCGACCGCCAAAGGCGGGTACTGGATACCGAGGGATTGAAGATCGTCTTGTAGAGGGAACCGTTGAGATCTTCCCAGACTTTGCCGATCTCTCGCTTCACCTGGACGGCCCACTGGACATCCGGAACAGCACACCCGAGAGCGACTGTTGCATCCACCACGCTGCAGCCTTCTGCGGGCTGAGGATCCGGCTCGCCGGTCTTGAGCGCGTATGTAACCCGATCGACCCGCAGCTCGACTCGCAGCCGCTCCTGCTCCGGATCGAGGGCCACGAAGTCCCGCGCGACGATTCGGTTCTGAGTGTTCGCTGCTCTGGTTACAACATTGTCGAAGCCTGGCGGGCACTGCTCCAGCGAGATCAGGCGGACGGGAACGCGAGCGTCGACCTTATCCGCCGCATCCGGATCTCGGCCGAACGCGGTCCCGATCGCGCCGACGGTCTGTGCACCGTTGACGACGGAGAGGCCCTCGCACGCGAACTGGCCGTGTCGGCGGTCCAAACCACCGATGGGCTTCCTGGCGACTGACTGACAGAGGATTGTGACGCCGTTGTTGAGATACCAGAAGTGCTCCGGCGCGTTGGTGATGGACTCCACGATCGTGGCGTTCACTTCGGAGTGAGTGATGAACTTCCGAATGTTTCGAGAGAAGAGCAAAGTGCCGTGGGCCTGCCACCAAGCTGCAATATCTGAAGCCGCAACCTGCCCGTAGTACGCCGCGTAGGGCTCCGCAACCTGTCCCCAGTCGAACAGTGCGACGTCCATGTCAATGCGGTCGCCTTCGGCTTCTCCGCTAACCAAGGCGTGAACATCCTGCTGGCGGAGGATCCGAACCCTGAGGATCTCGCCAGCATCATTGATCTCTTGCAGCAGGTCGTCGAAGAGCCGGCGCGTCGGGGTCTCGCAGTCGTTCGTCCCAGTGTGTACAAAGATCATCTCGATGGTCATTCGTGGGTTGTCGAGCGCAGCTGTCACACCGGCCGAGAGGCCCCCTACCTTCGAATTGAAGCGATCGAACCGGAGATTGATGAGGTCGCGGAACCCCTGGATGAACTTCTGCACATCGCCTACTGCAGGCGACCCGGTACCGGTTCCGCTCCACTTCGACTGGACTAAGTAGAGACACTCAGTTGCCTTTTCGAAATAGATCGCATCCAGGCCGTTGTCATGGGTACCGTCTGTGATGCCTAGGGTTGCTTCGTTGGGAGACGCACCTGCGATCTCCGCAATCGGAAACGCAGCCAGACTGCGAGCGAGGAACAGTTGACGCTTGTTTTCATCCGAGGCGGCGGAAACATCGGAGAGGTCGACCAGACCCTCGAACTTGGCGTCGAGCGAAGACGTGATGTGTCGAAGGTGGACAGTGCTCACTCGCTAGACCCTAGGCGCTCAAATCGACTCGCCGATGGCTCCTCGTTGTCGAGTAGTCGGTGACGGGAGGGGTCACAATGGATTCGGCGAGAACACCTCCTCACTAGCGTGGGTGCGTGCTCGGCTTGCTCAGGTTGTGCTGGCGATCGACGAGGCGATGTGTGATGACGCCTCATACTTGGGTGCATGCTGTCCCGGGGAGGCCCAGTCAACCTGGCGGCAATGGTTGACCCCATATGTTCTTGGAGTCGCCGCGCCGATAGCAGCGGGTATCCTGATTGCCCCGGCGCCCAAGAACCTGCGTTGCTCGAGCGACGAGGGCAATCACCGATGTCCGGCCAGAGGCACTCGATACCGTCACGCCGGGCCCGCGACGCGAACCGACCAGCCGGGTTCGGCCCTTTCTCCTTGCGCCGTATCGCCGGAGCCCATAGCCCCGCCCGCCTGACCGCGGCCAGGCCATGCCGGCCATGGCGAGTTCGTAACCGCATGACGTCTGGCGGGTGGGTCAGGCGACATGAAGGCCGAGATAGGTGTCGATGTAGGGGGCGAGTCGACGGGCGGCGCGGTGGGCGGCGACCCGTTCCCGGCTTGTGCTGGGCGTCGTTGGGCCGGTGACGGCTCGGCGGAGGCGGTGCTCTCGGTAGGTGTCCCACACCTCCGGCGGGATCAGTCCGTTGGCCACCGCGGTTTCGAGCGCAGCCCGGAACCGTGCGAGGTCGACCCGGTCGACGACAGCGTCGGCAACATCGTCGCCGGTGGCC
>JAYURF010000628.1:0-2784 GCA_043756365.1 Acidimicrobiales bacterium | reverse complement strand
GAGAGCGCCACGTCGTCGAACGAGAACGCCAAGGTGAGCAGTCCCGCCGACACGATGGCCGGACGGAGGTCGGGCAACACGATGTCTCGCAGCACCTGCCATCGCCGAGCCCCAAGGTCGAGCGCCGCTTCTTCGAGATCGCTGCTGGCCCCTGCGGCGCGCGCACCGACGATCAGGGTGACGTACGCCGATAGGTAGGCGACGTGGGCAATCAGCATCGGCCGGAACCCGAATGCGATCTGCAGCGTGGGCAGCAGCGCGGCGAGCCCGGTGGCGAGGATGATCTCCGGTGTGGCGACACGCGCGGTTGCCAGCACCGCGTTGGCGCGTAGCAGCAGTCGCGACCTGCGGGCAGCGATCGCCGCAGCGGTGCCCACCACCACCGACAGAGCCGACGCCGTCAACGCCAGCCGCACGCTGACGCCGACCGCCCGCCGCAGCGCGGGGTCATCGAATGCGTTCGAGTACCAGGAGGTGGTGAACCCGTCCCATGCGGTGGATGCAGGGTTGGCGTTGAAGCTGGCGAAAATGAGGAAGACCAGCGGCGCATACAGCACCACGACCAATGCGCCCAGGACAGCGTTGGCGAGCGTGCCGCGGTGCCGTCTACGGGGCATCGACGGCACCGCTCACTGCCCGCCCTGTGCCAGCGATCCCTGTGCCAGCGATCCCGGTGCCCGCGATCCCGGTGCCGGCGCTGCGGCGCCGGAACCAGAGCACCACCATGGAACCGACCGCGAACGCGAGCAGCATGAACGTGGTGATCGCTCCGCCGAGCGGTTGGTCGCGGCCGGCTCCGCGTTCGGCGAGGATGTTGCCGAGCAGGAGCACCTTGCCGCCGCCGAGCACAGCGGGAACGATGAACTCCCCCACCGACAACACGCCGACCACGACCGCGCCAGTGACGATGCCCGGCACGGCGAGCGGCAGGGTGATCGTCAGCAGCTGACGCCAGTGACGCGCCCCAAGGTCGGATGCGGCATCGAGCAGCGACATGGGAACGCGGGCGAGCGCAACGTACGCGGGGAGGACGAACAGCGGCACGTACGCGGTGATCATGCCGAGCAGCACCGCCGGCGGCCGGAACAGCAGCTGTGCCCCGGTCGCCGATTCGAGCGGCCCTCCGGTGGCCAGCACTCCCTGCCATGCGAACACCCGTACCGTGAAGCTGACGAACGACGGCAGCATCACCGCCAGCAACGCCATGTTGCGTGACGTGCCCTGTAGGCGGCTCAGCGCGAGCGCCGCGGGGGTGCCGATGGCCAGGCACAACGCGACCGTCATCGCCGACAGCGTCAGCGAACGCATCAGCACCGGTCGGTACGTCTCGGACAGCAACGTGCGGTAGCTGTCGATGGTTCCGGTCAGCTCGACGTCGAGGGTGATCGGGTTGGCGCGGCCGAATGATTGCACGACCATGAACCCGATCGGGATCAGGCACACCACCACGACGAGCGCCCAGTCCGGTACCACGAGCGGGCCCAGTCGCAGCCGACCCGGTACACGAGCTGAGCCATCTCGATTCAGCAGCGCGGTCACATCACGCGGCCTTGAACGCGTCCCATACGGCGTCCCACATCGGCTGCGATTCGCCGAGGAAGTCGTGGAAGTTCACCTTTTCCACCACCCCGGCCGGAGGGTTGATCACCGGCGAACTCTTCAACACCTCGTCGATGTCGGGGTTGTCCGGTTGCACGTACGGGGACGCGACCGCGTTGATGAACGAGGCGTAGTTCTTCGGTTCGAGGAAGAAGTTGACGAAGGCTCTGGCGAGATCGTTGCGCGGGCCTTCGAGCACGGCCAGCCCCTCGAGGTAGCCGACCTGGCCTTCGCTCGGGTCGACCCACACCACGTCGGGGTTCGTGGTGAGCGCCGACTGGGCGTCGTACGCATCGCACATCGCCATCACCGCATCGCCCGCGGCAACGGTGCTGCCCACCTCGGTGGAGATCGCCAGCAGGTGCGGCTTCACCGTGGTGAGCACCTCGAGCACCTGGTCGAGGTCGGCCTGGTCGGTGGAGCTGTGCGGGAGGCCCATCATCTGCAAAACGTTGGCCATCACGCTGAGCTGATAATCGAGCATGGCGACCTTTCCGGTGTACTCGGGTGCCATGGCGAAGAAGTCTGCCCACGACGCGGGCGCCGTGGTGACGAGGTCCTTGCGGTAGATGATGCCGGTGCGCCCGTGATCGGTCGGCGCGAACGAGGCATTGTCGGGATCCCAGCTGTTGCTCTTGTACGCGTTGCTCACGGCGGCGAGGTTGGGTAGGTCTCCGAGGGTGGCGAGCGCACCGATGGCGGTGAGCCGCGGGAACGTGGTGCCGTCCACCAGCACGACATCGATGTCGCCAGCGCGATCTTTGGCCTTGGTGATGGTGTCGTCATTCGAAGCAAAGGCGATCTCGTTGACGGTTGCACCGGGGAATGCCGCAGCGAAATCGGCGTAGGTGGTCGGACCGGCCCAACCGGTGAAGTTCAAAAAGTTGAGGGTGCCGGTCAGGTCGGCTGAAGCGGCCGGGGTGGCGGGCTCGTCGTCGCCGCACGATGCCAGCAGCATCGCCGGACCGACTGCCGCGGCCATGGCGAACAGCGAGCGGCGCGACAACCCCGAAGCGGGCTGAGGCATGCGCGACGGTGTGCGGGTTGAGGTGATGGGATCTATGTCCATGAGGGCGAACGTACCCCGTTCGGGTGACGAGTAAACCACCCGAGCGCAACGGCCAGTGGTCCGGCCGGCCCGACCGCCGGTGGCCCGACTTCGGCGACCGTCGGATACCGTTGCCG
>JAYURF010000627.1:0-7737 GCA_043756365.1 Acidimicrobiales bacterium | reverse complement strand
TGCGGGTCGAACTCGGGAGTTTGCGCGGTGAGCATCTCGGCCGCACGGGTGCGTTCGTCGTCGCTGAACGGTCGGGTCGTGTGGCAGAACTCGACCATGTTCTTGCTTGGATCGCGGATGTAGATGCTGGTGCAGAAGTCGTGGTCGATCTCCAACACCGTGTAGCCGTGCTCACGCCAGCGTTCGCGGTGGCGGTGCAGATCGGCCAGAGTCGGCGCGTCGAAAGCCAGGTGGTTGACCCACCAGGGAAGGCCGGCACCGGTGTTGATGTCGGTGGAGTATGACTCGCCGATTTCGCTGTCGTGGATCTCCCAAAACGCGATCATGCCCGAATCGCCAGCACGATTCGGTCCCCCTGCGTTCGATTTGGCCGCGTTCGATTCGGCTGCGGCCGAGCCGGTGTCGTAGAAGAAGTGTTTGCTCCACCCCCCGTGGTCGCCGGGTGTTGGTGCGGTCACGACCTTGACGAGCGCGAAACCCATCACCTCGGTGTAAAAACGATGGGTCGCCGCGGTGTCACGGGTGGCGAGGGCTACATGGTGGAATCCCATCACCCCAGTCTCGCGCCGGATCGGGTGGGCGCGGCGAGCGGAGCCCGGCACACTGGGATGGTGCTCGCCGAAGCCCTACTCCTTGGAGATGATCTGATCGTCTGGATCCTGCTCGCACTGGGTGGTGCGATGTTCGCCGGAAACGTCGCCGCTCTGCTCCGGCCCCCGGAGCTGAAGCGGGTTGAAGACGACCTCGACCGGGCACCGCGTGGCCGTAGCATCGTGATGGCAATCGTTGGCTTCGTCGCCGCCGTGGCCGCGCTGGCAGCTCTGATGAACTGATTCGTGGAGACGCGTGCCGGTGCTGTGCGGGCAGTCCGGTGGCTGCTCTACTGTCATCACGATGAGCGGAAACCGCACAGCCAGCGCAAGCGCGGCCTTGGTCGCGGCGTGCCGCATGCTGGCCGACGAGTTACCGGTGGCCGAGCGGTTGATCGACGACCCGTACGCACGTCTGCTGGTCGATGACGCGGCGATCGCCGCGGCTCGCGCCGATCCCGCGTTGCAGAACGTGATCCGCCTCCGTACGCGCTACATCGACGACGCTGTTGCAGAGTTTGTCGCTCTGTTCGCCACCGGCCACGTCGAGGATCGGCCGCAGGTGCTCGTGCTTGGCGCCGGTCTCGATGCTCGCGCCTACCGGATGCCGGTGTCCGCCACGTTCTTCGAGGTTGATTTCCCCGCCACGCTCGCCCGCAAAGCGGGCTTGCTCGCCGGCAACGAGCCGGTTTCACCGCGAATCGAGGTGCCGGTCGATCTCGCTGTCGGTGATTACGTCGGGTCGCTCGTTGATGCCGGATACGACCCGGACCGGCCGACGATCGTGGTGTGGGAGGGCGTGATCAACTACCTCGACGGGGCGACAGCCGAGCGCGTTGTCGAGCAGATCTCTGGCTCGGTCTCACCCGGCAGTCGGCTAGTTGCCGACTACGCAGAGATGTCATGGTTCGCCGGCTCGACGTTCGAGCGCGCCACAGCGGTCATCGCGAGCCGTCTCCGCGACGGCGGCGAGCCACTCCGGTCGGGCATCCGCGACATGCACGGCACGCTTGTTCGCACTGGCTTCGACGTGATCGACGACGTGGCCACCGAAGATCTCCGTCCCCGATACGGCCTCGACCCCTGCGATCGTCACTACCCGGCGAGGATGGTCACCGCCCAGCGGCGCTGACCCCACAACGAACCCGCCAGGAACGGGGGTTTCGCTGGCACTGCTCCCTGCGGCCCGATTCAGGAGGCGAGGTGGATGACGTCTTGGACCAGCAGCACCGACAGCAGCGCGATCACGCAGACCGCAACGGTCGAGAAGTGCCACCGCCACTTGTGGTCGACCGAGAAGAATCGACGGATTGCGAACACATCACAGGCGATCGCCAAGAGACCGATGACCAGGCCGATCAGCACACCGGTGTTCGTCACCAGGCCAAGCGTCGGGAGGACAAACGGGAACACCAGGTAGGTGAGGGTGCAGCGGACCGTGGAGATGACCATCGACCGTCGGAACGCGTACACCGCCGACCGCGACGGTGCGCCGGTGGGCCTGTCGCTCACGCGAAGCACCCGGCGGACGACCTCGTCAGCGTGTGAACGGTGCGGACCTGCGGTCTTCGCTTGGTGTGCGAACGGGCACCCGAGTGTCGGTGCTTGAACGTCGGTCATGACGCCTCCTGAAAGGTGAGGTCCACCGCACGCGCTGGTGAGATGGGGGGTACTGCGGGTTGCGTGGTGAGGTGCCCGACCGTGACGCCGAACGAGGCAAACACGGCGACCGCCGAAGCGTTGTCGCCGGCCGCAATCAGGTTCTTGATGGTGATGGTCGGGGTGTGTACCAGTTTGTTGGCCATGGCCTGGACGGCCGCTTCGATCTGGTGCCGGTCGGCACCGGATCGGCTGAGCGAATCCTCGAGCGTGGTGCGGAAGACCTCGCGAACCCGGTGGTGCATTTCGGTGATGAGGTGGCCGACGGCGCGACCGGCCATCCACGACCGGTACCGGTGGAGTTCGTCGGCCACGATCTCCTCGCGGCGTCGGAGTTGCAACTGGGTGGTGTCGGCCACGAGGTCGTCGAGGTCGAGTAGCCGCACCCCGTCCAGTTCTCCGACAGCAGGTTCGACGTTGCGCGGTAGTGAGAGGTCGATGATGGTGAGTGGTCTGCCGTTACGCCGATGCATGACGGGAGCGAGATCGCTGACGCGTACGAGCGGGCTTCGTGCACTCGTGGCACAGATGACGACGGCAGCGTGTTCGAGCACCCGCCCGAGATCTTCGAACGCAACGACCTGGTCGGGGCGTTGGGCGATGAGTGCGGCGGCGTCGGGACGGCGGGCGCACACCCAGTAGGGGAGGCGGCGGGCGGTGAGTTCCGCGACCGTGGTGGCGGCCATCGCCCCAGCGCCGAGTACGGCAGTGACGCCGCACGGCTGCAGCAGTTCGGGTTGCGAAGCGTCGAGGGCGAGCCGTGGCAACGACGGAGTCAGCGCTCGGTCGGTGGTGTGTTGGGCGCTACGCCCCGCAGCAGTGGCAAAGCGAAACAGGCTGGTGAGGTAGGTTCCGGCAGTGCCGGCCGCTTCGGCGCGGTCAATCGCGGCGCGGATCTGGCCGAGCACTTCGACCTCACCGACCACGCGTGATTCGAGCCCTGCGGCGACGCGCAGGAGATGGAGCGCGGCCTCGTCGTCGGCGCACACGATCGCACAGTCGCGTACAAGGCCGGGAGTGGCACCGCTCAGGGTGATCAGCGCACCCATCGCCGCAGTGGCATCCGGTGCCGGGCCGGCAAGGTAGAGCTCGGTTCGGTTGCAGGTGGACAGCACCACCGCCTCGGTCACGCCGGGGTGCAGGGTCAGCTGCCGAGCAAGCGCGTTGGCATCATCGGCACCGACGTTGACGCGCTCGAGCAGGGTCATCGGGGCGATCCGGTGTGTGATCGCGACCAGTGCAATCGAGCCGGTTGTCGTGGTCCATACCAGTGGTTTCGCCCTGTTCACACCCGCCCCTTCCGCCGTGAAGATGGATCCGCCTCGCATCCGCTCGTGAGTGCGTGAAGATGGGGAGACGATAAAGCCGGTCGTCGTTGTGCGCAAGGACTTCGTGGGCAATGAGCCGAAATACCCTACGTACCGTGAAGTTGCCTTGCCGATGAACGCTGAGAGTGTCCGGGTCGGTGCGGACAGCTCGGTGCGTCAGTCCGGGCTGGTCAGGTGTTGTTGGACGCGCTGAAGAGGCGGTAGTCGGTTGGATCGTCGAGGGCTTCGTCGCCCGTGTTCGGTAGGAACTCGAAGAAGTTCAACGCAGCATCGACGTTGCCTTCCCACACCTCGGGCGGGAGATCGTAGAGGACCTCGATGCCGGTGCCGTCGGGATCTTGGACGTAGGCGCTGTGGGTCATGCCGTGGTTGCCACGGATCAGGAAGTCGATGCCGACATCTTGGAGGTGCTTCATCCGGGCGAGGAACTCGTCGCGGGTTGGGTAACTGATGGCAATGTGGTTGATGCCGACTCTGGTACCCATGATCGACCACTCGTCTGGTGCAGTGGACGGTTCCTTGGTCTGCACGAGCGCAAGGTCGTGGTGGGTGTCGGGCGATCCACGATAGAAACGCATGTCGCCGATGCGCGACTCGACCATCGCGCCGCACTGCTCGAAACCGAGCGCCTCGGTATAGAAGCGGTGCGACGCTTCGATGTCGCGGACGTTGAGGACGAGGTGCCCGACACTCGGCCCGGACGGCCGCACCGGTGCCGGCGGTGAAGTTGGTGAAGTTGGTGCTGACATGGGATTACTCCTCCTGCGAGATCATCTGGACCTTACCGTTCGAGAAATCTGTGGTCATCGCCGGGTTACTTCCAGAGCCGCGCTGGCTCGCATCGTGGTCCCCCTGCCCGGCGGTTCCCGACCGCTCGGACTCATCGACCATAGTTGGTTCGGGGGCACGTTCGACGACCTCGTCGTGGTGAACAATCGTTGCTGCTTCCTCGACTGTCATAACCTGCCCGGCGGGAGCCGCTGGTGGCAGCGCGACCTGACCAATCGAGGACTCACATCGTGACGAGCATTTTGGGGACGCGCGTCGTCCGATCCGAAGACCCGCGCCTTCTCACTCGCGGGGGTTCGTATGTCGAGGACCTCGTATTCGAAAACCAGGCGTGGCTCGTGTACGCCCGCTCGTCGTACGCCCATGCCACCATCGTTCGGGTCGACACCACCGAGGCCGAGGCGGCGCCGGGTGTGATCAGGGTGTTCACCGGTGAGGACCTTCGCGAGCTGGGCCGTGTGCCGCACGTCATCCCCGCGCTTCCGGAGCCGATGCGGCGGACGTTCATCGCCGACGGGATCGTCCGCTACGTCGGCCAGCCCGTTGTCGCGGTGATCGCCGAGACTCGGGCCCAGGCAACCGACGCAGCCGAACTCGTGCTCGTCGAGTACGACTGGTTGCCATCGGTGAACGACGTGGAGGAATCGCTGCGCGGCGAGGTGGTGCTGTTCCCCGAGCACGGCAGCAACGAGGTCATGCGCAATGCGGCCGGGTCGGTGGACTTTGCCGACAGCGAGGTCGTCGTCGAGGCGCGCATCGTCAACCAACGCATGACTGCCGCCCCGATCGAACCCCGCTCGGGTGCAGCGTACTGGACCGACGACGGCCGGCTCGTCCACTACTCGGCCTGCCAGGGGGCGCACCCCACACGTGATCTGCTCGCCGTGGTGTACGGCCTTGACAAGGCGGCGGTGCGCGTGGTGGTGCCCGATGTCGGTGGCGGCTTTGGGGCCAAGTCGCGCACCTATCCGGAGGAGCTTGCGCTCGGGTTCTATGCGCGAGCGATCGGTCGCCCGGTCACGTGGACCGAGACGCGCATGGAGAACATGATGGCGATGCCGCATGGTCGCGGTCAGGTGCAGCACGCGAAGCTCGGTGGAACGCGGGCCGGTCTGATCACTGCGTACCAGCTCGACGTGATTCAAGACGCCGGTGCGTATCCGATCGTTGGTGCGGTGCTGCACAACATGACCATGAGGATGGCGACTGGCTGTTACGAGATCACCAACGTCGCCTTCAGCGGCGTGTCGGTGGTGACCAACGCGGTGTCGACCACGGCGTTTCGCGGGGCCGGCCGCCCCGAGGCCACGGTTGCCATCGAGCGAATGATCGACATCTATGCAGCCGAGATCGGCATGGACCCCGCCGAGGTGCGGCGGATCAACCTGGTCCCGAAGTTCGTCGAGCCGTACACCACCGGGATCGGCACCGCCTACGACGTCGGCGACTACCCGGAGGCACTCGAGCGGGTGTTGGCCGCCGCCGACTACCCGGCGCTGCGCGCTGAGCAGGCCCGCCGGCGCGCCGCCGGGGAACCGGTGGCAATGGGCATCGGCATCGGGGTGTACGTCGAGATCACTGCCGGTGCGCCGGGTGGCGAGATGGGCTCCGTTGAGCTCGCCGACGACGGTGGCCTGCGTGTCGTGACCGGTACCACGCCGAACGGACAGGGTCACGTGACGACGTGGCAGATGCTCGTCGCCGAACGCACCGGGGTACCGATGGACCGGATCGAGGTGGTGATGGGTGACACCGACGCCGTCCGCAGCGGGGGTCTCACTGTTGGCTCGCGTTCGGTGCAACTCGCGGGGGCGGCCCTGGCGGCAGCTTCGACTACCTTCGTCGATCTGGCCCGCGATCGCGCCGCGAACCTGCTCGAAGCAGCGATTGACGATGTCGTGTTCGATGTCGACGCCGGGTCGTTCCATGTGGCCGGCACCCCCGCACGCTCTCTGGCGTGGAGCGATCTGGTGCTCACCGGCGAGTCGCTCAAAGCCGAGCACGATTTCACCGCGCCGATGCCGACGTTCCCGTTCGGTGCGCACCTTGCGGTGGTCGAGGTCGACACCGAGACGGGCCACACCCGCCTCGTGCGACTCGTCGCTGTCGACGATGCCGGCACGTTGCTCAACCCACTGCTGGCCGAGGGGCAGATCCACGGGGGCATCGCCCAAGGCGTCGCCCAAGCACTGTTGGAAGCGATCGTCTACGACGACGATGGGCAGCTGAAGACATCGAACTTCGCCGACTACCCCGTCATCTCGGCGGCTGAGCTACCGAGTTTTGAGGTGGTTCACATGGAGACCCCGACATGGGTCAACGAACTCGGTGCCAAGGGCGTGGGCGAGTCGGGCACGGTCGGCGCGATCCCTGCCACCTACAACGCGGTGATCGACGCGCTCAGCCATCTCGGCATCCGTCACCTGGAGACGCCGCTGTCGCCCGAGCGGATTTGGGCCGCCGTTCGGTCGGCCACGTCATGACCACCACCCATCACCCACGTCCTGGTGCCGGCACCGTTGCCGGCACTGTTCCCGACAACAAGGAGAACCATGGTTGACCAACCGCACCGCCCCGTCATCTTGACCGACGAACTGAAGCGGCAGCTCGCTTCGGTGTCGACGGCGACGATCACGAACCAGTTGTCGCGTCGGGGAATTCGCTCGACGTTCCTCACCGGCCTCAAACCAATACGCGGCGGGCAGCGCATGGTCGGGTACGCGCACACCTTGCAATACCTGCCGCTACGAGAGGATCTCGCGACGACTTGGAACGGGGGTCAGAACGCCCAGCGCCGGGCGATCGAGTCGATCACTACCGATGAGGTGCTGGTCATCGATGCGCGGGGCGAGCCGGGTGCCGGCACGTTCGGCGACATTTTTGCGCTCCGGGCGATGCAGCTCGGGGCGGTCGGGTTGATCACCGATGGGGCGGTGCGCGATACCCCTGCGGTTGCCGAGCTCGGAGTGGCTGTGTATCACGGGCACTCCCATGGGGCCATCTTCGGGCGCATCCACATGACCCACGAGCACCAGATCCCGATCGCCTGCGCCGGCGTGACCGTGCTGCCCGGCGACATCGTTGTCGGTGACAGCGAGGGTGCAGTGATCATCCCGCCGGCGCTCGTCGAAGAAGTCGCTGCTGGCGCAGTGAAGCAAGAGCAGGAGGAAAGCTGGGCACTCGAACGCGTCGCCGCCGGCGACAGCACGATCGGCGTGTTCCCGATCTCGGCCGAGCGGCGCGACGAGTTCGAAGCCTGGTCCGCAGCGCAGTTCGCGGCGCAGTCCGAACGGGGTGAGTGACATGCCCCGGCAGTCGATCGAGATGGCCTCGTTCTCCCATTCGAACCCGATCCCCGGCGCGTCGCGGAT
>JAYURF010000626.1:0-2787 GCA_043756365.1 Acidimicrobiales bacterium | reverse complement strand
GTGATGACTGCTGCCTCGATGCCGAGGCCGAGGCCGTCCTGCGTGTCGACGCGTGTCTGCTTGGGGAGGAGCTTCATTGATCCAAAGGTGTGTCGAGCGGGCGCTGCGGTTGGGCGGCGGAGCTTGTGAACGCATGCACAACCTAGTCGCCGGAACCGGCCGAGGGCAACCCTTCTTCAAAAGTCTCGTCATCCAGCGCTTCTGCGGTATCCGGCGATGCGTGCATCGGAGACGGCTCGGTCGAGTGCGCAGTTGCGCGGCGCCGTGCCCGCACGCTCGGGTGCAGCACCGTGTACAGCACGATCGCGAGCGCGATGATGCCGAATGGGAGGTACGTGGGGTTCCGCCCGGTCAGCGTCGGATACAACACGAATGCCGACAACAGCAAGGTCCAGGTCCACAGGATCACGACGCTGCGACGGTGGCCGTGGCCGAGATTCATCAGGCGATGGTGGAGGTGTCCCTTGTCGGCGGTGGCGAACGACCGGCGCGACGACACCCTCCTCACGATGGCGAACGCGAGATCGAAGATCGGCACACCCAGGATCAACAACGGGATGGCAAGCGGCGCGAGGAAGAAGTAGGTCTGCCCGACGAACTCCTGGTTGAACGAGTCGGCCCGGCCTCCGACCACGCTGGTCGCGACGGCGAGCAGCAGTCCCAGGAGCAGAGCGCCACCATCGCCCATCATGATCCGTGCCGGGTTGAAGTTGTGTGGCAGGAACCCGATGCACATGCCGACGGCGATGATCGCGAGCAGCGGTCCGATGTTCTTGACGTCGAGCACGTCGCTGTCGATCAGTTCCTGGCTGTACAGGAAGAACGCCCCGGCGCCGATGGCGACGATCCCCGCAGCCAATCCGTCGAGACCGTCGATCAGATTGATCGCCTGCGTCATGCCGAGCAGCCACAACACGGTCACGAGCGGCCGCCACTCCTGTGCCAAATCGATCGGGCCGTCGAAGAACGGCAGACGAAACGCGTACATCACCACGCCGAACTGCACCAGCGCGAGCCCTGCGAGGACCGTGCCGGCGACCTTGGCAGGCGGCGACAGTCCGCGTACGTCGTCGACGAAACCGACGATGTAGATGACCGTTGCGGCGATCAGTACACCGATCGGTTCGGAGTTGCTGGTGAACAGCACGTCGAACGCGTCGAGCATCCAGGCGGTGAACATCGCCGAGAGGAACCCGAGGTACATCGCCAGGCCACCCACGTCGGGCAGCGGGCTCTGGTGCACCGTGCGATCGTTGGGCAGATACACCCACCCTTGGCGGCGTGCGAGCATGCCGACGAGCGGCGTGGTGGCGAACGTGACCACCGCGGCGACGGCTCCGATCAGGAGAAAGGAACCGAATCCGGGCACGGTGGTTCAGCCTACGACGGCGTCAGTTGGCCGGGTAGGCGGGGAACCGGGCGCACAGCTCGCCGACGTCCTTGCGGACGAGTTCGAGTTCGGCGGCGTCGTCGCGACCGCGCAACGCTCGGGCGATGAATCCGGCGATCAACGGCATCTCCGTTTCGGTCATGCCCTGCGTGGTCACCGACGGTGTACCGATGCGCACGCCGCTGGTCACGAACGGGCTGCGCGGATCGTCGGGGATCGTGTTCTTGTTGAGGGTGATACCGGCCTCGTCGAGCTTCGCCTGGGCTTCCTTGCCGGTCAGTTCTGCGTCGAACGGGGTGAGGTCGACGACCATCAGATGGTTGTCGGTGCCGCCGGACACGAGACGGAAACCCTCCTGGACGAGCGCGTCGGCGAGCGCCGAGGCATTGGTGACGACCTGGTGCGCGTAGACGCGGAACGAGGGGTCGGCCGCCTCGCGGAACGCGATCGCCTTGCCGGCGATGACGTGTTCGAGCGGGCCGCCCTGCCAGCCGGGGAACACCGCCTTGTCGATCGCCTTCGCGTGCTCGGCCTTGCAGAGGATGGCGCCACCTCGTGGACCACGCAGGGTCTTGTGCGTGGTGAAGGTGACCACGTCGGCGTACGGCACCGGGTTGGGATGCGCTCCGCCGGCCACGAGCCCGGCAAGGTGAGCGATGTCGAACAACAACAGTGCGCCGACCTCGTCGGCGATCTTCTTGAACGGCTCGGGATCGAGGCGCCGCGGGTAGGCCGTGGTGCCGGCAACGATCATCTTCGGACGATGCTCGAGCGCGAGGGCGCGCACGTCGTCCATGTCGATGCGGTCCTCGGCACCGGTGCCATACGACACGAAGTTGTAGAGCAGCCCGCTGGCATTGACCGGGGAACCGTGGGTGAGGTGGACACCGTGGTCGAGGCTGAGCCCGAGCACGGTGTCGCCCGGCGACAGCAGCGCCTGGTACACGCACATGTTGGCGTTGGCGCCCGAGTGCGGCTGCACGTTGGCATGTTCCGCACCGAACAGCGCCTTGACCCGGTCGATCGCCAGCTGCTCGATGCCGTCGACGATCGCGTTGCCGCCGTAGTAGCGCTTGCCCGGATAACCCTCGGAGTACTTGTTGGTGAGCGCCGAACCAACGGCGGCCATCACCGCCCGCGACGTGAAGTTCTCGCTGGCGATCAACTGGATGCCAGTGGTCTGGCGTTCGACCTCACGTTCGATGAGGTCCATCACCGCGGTGTCGGGATCGGTGTCGGAGGGAAAGGGCATCAGTGGTCCTCGTGGTCCTTCGGTCAGAAGTCGGCTTCGAGTTGGGTGAGTTGGTCGACTCGTCGGGCGTGGCGACCGCCCTCGAAGTCGGTGGCGAGAAACGTGGTGAGGATCTCCTCGGCGAGACCTTCGCCAACGACGCGGG
>JAYURF010000625.1:0-2790 GCA_043756365.1 Acidimicrobiales bacterium | reverse complement strand
GAGGCCCGCGCCGTGTTTGTGGTCTCCGACACGATCAAGCCGACGTCGAAGGAAGCAATCGCCGGTCTGCGCGCCCTCGGGCTGCGTCCGGTGCTGCTTACCGGCGACAACCAGCGCGCCGCCAACGCAATCGCCGCGGCCGTGGGCATCGACACCAGCGGAGGTGACGTGATCGCCGAGGTCCTCCCCGCCGAGAAGGTCGAGGTGATCCGCCGCCTGCAGGATGAGGGGCGGGTGGTGGCGATGGTTGGCGACGGGGTCAACGATGCTGCGGCCCTTGCCCAAGCCGATCTCGGGCTGGCGATGGGGACCGGAACCGACGCGGCTATCGAGGCCAGCGATCTCACGCTGGTTCGTGGCGACCTACGCGCCGCAGTCGATGCGATCCGGTTGTCACGCCGAACCCTGGCCACGATCAAGGCCAACCTGTTCTGGGCGTTCGCCTACAACGTGGCCGCCCTCCCTCTGGCAGCCGCCGGCCTGCTCAACCCGATGCTGGCCGGGCTGGCAATGGCGTTCTCGAGCGTCTTCGTCGTCTCGAACAGCCTCCGCCTGCGCCGCTTCCAGTCCGCCGGCGCCGCTTCCAGTCCGATCAGCGATGGTTGAAGAGCCTGCAGTCGGTTGACGTATTTCGCAAGCCGGTTTAGGTGTTTCGGGTACCTGGTTGTGCGGGCATGGGTAATGTCGGCCGTCGAAGATGAGCCGTCGATGGCGAGGGGGACCTGCGGATGAGGTGGTGGCCGGCGGTTGTGGCCTGCGCAGCACTCGCGCTCACGTCGTGCAGCGCTGACACAGAACCCGAGGGAACACCATTGCCGGCGGTCGCCGAGACGATCCTGATCACATCATCAACGGCGATGGGTGAGGTCACCAGCGTTCGTTTCGAGCTCGAGCGAAGCGGCGCGCCGGTGTTCATCGACACGTTTGGTTCGTTGGCCCTCGACAAGATCGTGGGCCGGTTCTCGGCTCCCGCTTCGGCCGACGCGGCCTTGACGGTCACCATCGACGGGTCGCTCACCACGCAGCTCGGGGCGGTTGCCATCGACGACACGGTGTGGTTGTCGAATCCCGTGACCGGCACGTTCGAAACCCTGCCGGCTGGCTACGACATCGATCCGAGTACGTTCTTCGATCCCGAAACCGGATGGCGGCCTCTGCTCGCCGAGCTTGGTGGCGTGGATTTGATCGGCGAGGAGGATCGTGGAGGTCGGCGATACCACCTGCGCGGCACTGCGCCTGCCGAACGCGTGGAGGTCGTCACCGCCGGGCTGGTCTCCAATCAGGATGTCCTGATCGATCTGTGGGTGCGACGCGACACGGCGTTGGTGACGGCCGCCGAGTTCTCGACGACCTTCGATGGCGCGGCGACGAACTGGGTGCTGGAGTTGAGCGACTACGGCGAAGCCTTCGCGATTTCGGTCCCCGACGTCGATGGTTGATCGTGTGACGTCAACGGGTTCGAACCCGCTCCGTTCGCCGTCGCCGCGCGCGGTTCTCGCCGCGGTTGGGTTCAGCGTGTTCGTTGCCGCCGACGACCTCACGGTGGTGGCCACCATGTTGCGCCCGATCATCGGTGACCTCGGCCTGGTCCTGCCCGATGGCCTCGATGACGCCGCGTGGATCGTCAACGTGTACCTCATCGCGTTTGTCGCGGTGATGCCGATCGCCGGACGGATCAGCGACATCGTCGGCCGGCGGCGCACGTTCGTTGTCGCCTACCTGCTGTTCATCATCGGCAGCATCGTCATCCCGCTGGCGTCATCGATGGGCCCGTTCCTCGTCGGCCGGGTGCTCACGGCAATTGGCGGGGGAGCGATGGTTCCTGTCGCGCTCGCTGTCGTGGGTGATGTGTACCCGCCACACAGTCGGGCGCGAGCGCTCGGCACCCTCGGTGCGATCGAGACGCTGGGGTGGGTGTGGGGCCCTCTGTACGGCGCGATGCTGGTGCGGTTCCTGTCGTGGCAGTGGCAGTTCTGGCTGAACATCCCCCTCGCGGCCGGGGGCCTTGCCGCCACCTGGTGGGCGCTCGTCGACCACGACCGGCCCGAACGTGCCCGGCGGGTGGACTGGGTTGGCGCCATCTTGGTGACGGTCGCGTTGGTGTCGTTGAACGTCGCCCTGCTGTCGGGCTCGGAGATCCAAAGCGTGACCGGTCTCGACGAACTGACCGGTGGCGGGGGCCGAGACCTGCGTTGGCTCTACCTCGTCTTCGTCGTCTCGGCGGCACTGTTCGTGCGCCATCAGCGCCGAACCACCGACCCGCTGATCGATGCAGGTCTGTTCCGCGGCCGCAACCTGCGGCTCGCCCTGTTGGCCAACTTCGTGGTCGGCGCCGCGCTGGTGATCGCCATGGTGGATGTGCCGTTGTTCGTCAATGCGGTCGAAGGCGACCTCAAGCGTTCAGCCGTAGTTGCCGGGTGGGTGTTGGCCACGCTGACCGCCTCGATGGCCGCCGCCTCCTATGTCGGCGGGCGGCTGACCGAACGAACGTGGTACGGCCCACCGGCCATTGTCGGGCTCATCGCTGCGACGGTTGCGTATGTGGCGATGGGCCTCACCTGGGATGGCCAGACCTCGTATCTACTGATCGCGGCCCAACTGGCGATCCTCGGGGCCGGATTCGGTCTCACGATTGCGCCGACCAACACGGCGGTGATCTCGGCCGCGCCGCACGATCAGCGCGGTAGCGCAGCGGCACTCGTGATGGTCACCCGGTTGCTTGGCTTCAGCGTCGGGTTGTCGGCGTTGACTGCGTGGGGGTTGTCCCGGTTCGAGCGGCTGCGGCGTGGG
>JAYURF010000624.1:0-2793 GCA_043756365.1 Acidimicrobiales bacterium | reverse complement strand
GCGCCGACGACCACCTCGTGCTGCGCCAGATCACCGACGAGCTGATGTTCGAGATCCGCGAGCTCAGTGGCCAGGCGTACCGCAACGTGTACGCAGGCAAATCGGCTGAGACCGAACCGGTCACGGTCGCCAAGGTGGCCCACGTCGGCGACGACGAACGCTCGCCAGAACTGGTCTCGGCCCGGTAGTTCGGCGATCAGGGAGCACGCCAGCGGTATATGCCACTCGGCGGTGGAGCGGTCGCTCGTAGACTGGTGGACGTTATGAAACCGATCACGATCTCCCTTCCCGACGGCTCGCAGCGCTCGTACGACGAGGGCGCGACCACCGCGGATGTGGCGTTGTCGATTGGCTCGCGCTTGGCCAAGGCTGCCGTCGCCGCGGTGGTCGACGGCGAGGAGTGGGATCTCGGGCGGGCTCTGCCCGATGGGGCCGAGGTAGCAATCATCACCGCCGATTCCGACGAAGGCCGGCACGTGCTGCGCCACTCGACGGCGCACGTCATGGCCCAAGCGGTCACGCAGTTGTTCCCCGGCGCGAAGTTTTCCATCGGCCCGGCGATCGTCGACGGCTTCTACTACGACTTCGAACTACCGGGGGGGCGAACGTTCAACGAAACCGACCTCGAGGCAATCGATGCGCGGATGCGGGAAATCATCACAGCCGACCAGTTGTTCGCGCGCGACGAGATGCCCGCAGGCGCAGCGCTCGCGGTGTTCGCCGATCAGCCCTACAAGTGCGAGATCATCGAACGCGTTTCCGGCGGTGCCGCCGACGATGACGACGCGGGGGAGATTGGTGGCGGCGAAACGATCAGCGTGTACCGCAACACGCCCGAGTTCGTCGACTTGTGTCGCGGCCCCCACGTGGCCTCCACCGGCAGGCTCGGCCACTTCAAGCTGATGAAGGTGGCCGGCGCGTACTGGCGGGGCAATGAAAAGGGCCCAATGCTGCAACGCATCTATGGCACGGCTTGGGATACCAAGGCTGCGCTCGATGAGCATCTGCATCGCTTGATCGAGGCCGAAAAGCGTGACCACCGCAAGCTCGCCGTCGAGCTCGACCTGCTCAGTTTTCCGCACGAGCTGGGCGGTGGGCTGGCGGTGTGGCATCCCAAGGGCGCGACCGTGCGCAAGCTGATGGAGGACTACAGCCGCGAGCGTCACACCAATGGCGGCTACCAGTTCGTGTTCACGCCGCACCTGTCCAACGGCAACCTGTTCCAGACGTCTGGCCACCTCGACTTCTACCAAGATGGCATGTACCCGCCGATGGAGATGGACAACGGCACGTACTACATGAAGCCGATGAACTGCCCGATGCACTGCCTCGTCTTCCGTGGGCGCCAGCGCAGTTACCGCGAGCTGCCGTTGCGGCTGTTCGAACTCGGCACCGTGTATCGCTACGAACGAGCCGGCACCTTGCACGGCTTGATGCGCATCCGCGGGTTCACCCAAGACGACAGCCACATCTTCTGCACGGAGGATCAGGCGGCCGACGAGATTGCATCATTGCTGGATTTCGTGATGAGCGTGCTGCGCGCGTTCGGGTTCCATGAGTTCACGGCCAATCTGTCGACGAAGGACCCGAAGAAGTACGTCGGCACCGACGACGCATGGGATCGAGCGACCGACGCGCTGCGGCTCGCGCTCGAGAAGTACGGCTTGCCGTTCAAGGTCAAAGAAGGCGACGCCGCGTTCTACGGGCCGAAGATCGACATCGACGTGAAGGACGCGATCGGGCGCACGTGGCAGCTCAGCACCATCCAGTATGACTTCAATCTGCCCGAACGATTCGAACTCGAATACGTCGGCGCCGACAACGCCCGGCATCGCCCGATCATGTTGCACCGTGCGCTGTTCGGTTCGGTCGAACGGTTCTTCGGGGTCCTGCTCGAGCACTACGCAGGTGCGTTCCCAACGTGGATGGCCCCCGTGCAGGCGCGGGTGCTGCCCGTGGCATCTGCCCACGAGGAGTACGCGAACCAGGTCGCGGCCCGGCTGCGCTCCGAGGGTCTCCGCGTCGACGTGATCGAGGCGAGCGATCAACTCGGTAAGCGGATTCGGGCGGCCAAGCTCGACCGGATCCCGTACGTACTGGTGGTCGGTGACTCCGACGTCGCCGCGGTCTCCCTCGGGGTCAATCCTCGCGGCGGCGAGGTGGAGCGCGACGTACCGCTCAATGATTTCGTCGCCAAGGTGCACGCCGAGATCGCCGAACAACTGGCAGTGGGTTGATCCACCCCCTGCGTCGGGACCGTGCTCGATGACGCCACTGGAACTGTTGTGGAACGGGTGGCGGGCCACCTACGTGCGAAGCGTGCCCACTGCGCCGGCTGCGGAGTCGGGCGAGCAACCGCTCCCCGGCAACGGTGCCGCCGGGGCGAGCGTGTTCACCGCGATCTTGCGCTCCGGCCTTGCCGACGCCGACACCCACATCGTGTACCGGGGTACGCAGGTGTTCGTGATCCTCAATGCGTTCCCGTATTCGGTCGGGCATCTGCTCATCCTGCCGTATCGTCAGGTGGGTGACCTCGAAGATCTGGACGCGGGCGAAACGACCGAGCTCTGGGCGACGGTCACGAACGCGGTCCGTGCGATCAAGGCTGCGTTGACCCCTGGGGGGGTGAACGTGGGCCTGAACCTCGGCGAGCCCGCTGGGGGTAGCGTCAGCGAGCACCTGCACGTCCACGTCGTGCCGCGGTGGGTGGGCGACGCCAACTTCATGACTGCTACAGGGAACACGCGGACCCTGCCGGAGGCGTTGCCCGACACTGCCGCAAGGCTGCGAAAG
>JAYURF010000623.1:0-7776 GCA_043756365.1 Acidimicrobiales bacterium | reverse complement strand
GGCTGTGGCGTTACGAGGTCGACGGCACGCTCGAGCACCGTTCCGTCGGCCGAGAACTATTGATCTGCACCGCTGGCTCCACCGATTGTCTCGAAGCCGGCGAAGCCGCGTACCTCGCCGATCATGAGCGACTCACGCTCCACGGGCACGCCACCGTGTTCCGCGTGGAGGAACGCTGATGATGAACTGTCGGTCAAGACTTCGCGACGGTCTTGCGGATCTCCACGATCCGCTCGTCGGCGTGGTTGGCATCATCGCCCTGGTCGGCGAGCAGCTTGCTGCGATCGAGGCGGGCCTCACGTTCGGCCTTGGCCACATCGGCGCGGGCTATCGCTGCGTCGGTGCCGTGTTCGTTGATGAACTCGGCCCATTCCACGAGCGCGTCGACCATCTCTGATTCGGCGACCACCGCCACGTTCGTGCCCTTCACGAACAGATGTCCACGTTTGTTGCCGGCGGCGATACCGATGTCGGCCTCGCGAGCCTCGCCTGGGCCATTGACCACGCAGCCCATCACCGCCACCTGCAACGGGATCTCGCGATCGCCGAAGGCCGCCATCGCCCGGTTGGCGATGTCGATCACGTCGATCTCGGCCCGGCCACAGCTGGGACAGGCGATCAGGTCGACGTTCTTGCGCTCACGCAGCCCCAACGATTCCAGCAGTTGACGTCCCGCCTTGGCCTCCTCCACCGGATCGGCGGTGAGGCTGTAGCGGATGGTGTCACCGATGCCTTCGAGCAGGAGCGTGGCGATTCCGGCAGTCGCTTTCAACAGCCCCGCGGGTAGCGGCCCGGCCTCGGTTACCCCGAGGTGCAGCGGTGCATCGGTGATCTCGCTGAGCTGGCGGTACGCCTCGACCATCAACGGCACGTTTGATGCCTTGACGCTGATCTTGTACTGATCGAAGCCGACCTCGTCGAAGTAGGCCATCTCCCGTTGCGCGCTCTCGACCATGGCCTCGGGCTTGATCCCGCCCCACTTCTCGTAGAGCGCAGGATCGAGCGACCCGCCGTTGACCCCGATACGGATCGACAGGCCACGGTCTTTGGCCTCGGACGCGACCGCTTTGATGTGATCGGGTTTGCGGATGTTGCCCGGGTTCAAACGCAGCCCATGCACTCCAGCTTCCATCGCCGCGAGCGCCATGCGGTACTGGTGGTGGATGTCGGCGATGACCGGGATCGGCGAACGAGGCACGATCTGGGCCAGCCCCTCGGCGGCCTCGGCTTCGTTGCATGTGCAGCGCACGATGTCGCAGCCCGCGGCGGCGAGCGCGTAGATCTGCTGCAGCGTGCCCTCGACATCGGCGGTCTTGGTGATCGTCATCGACTGCACCGTGATCGGCGCGTCGCCACCAACGGCTACCTTGCCGACGTGAATCTGGCGCGTCGCACGACGCGCAAATCGAGGAGTGCTCTCGGGTTCGGTCACCCGCTCAGTGTGCCACCGACCTGAGCGCTTCGCCGTTCAGCCGATCGGGCGGGCGAAGTCGAGGTACAGCCCGGCAAGCATCAAAAACACCAGCAAGCCCATCATCGTCAATGCCACGGGGATCATCTTGCCCACATCGGCCCGGTACGGGGCGCGACCGCGACGGCTGCGCAACCGCTCGTACGTGGCAATTGCCGCATGGCCACCGTCGAAGGGCAGTACGGGGAACAGGTTGAGCAACCCGACGAACACGTTGACTCCCGCGAGCAGAATCAAGACACCGGCCAAACCGGTTTCGCCGCCGACGAGGTTGCTGAACCGGCTGACCCCGACCACGGTGGTCGGTTGCGTCGACGGATCAGTGTTCGATCCCACGAGGTGCGAGAAGATGTTGACCGGATTGAGCACCGTGACCACTCCGCGGACGCTCTGCCAGGCGGCGTCACCGAGGTCGGTGACGCTGCTGGTCGCGGCGTCGCCGATCGACATGCCCTGCCAATCGTTGAGTTCCCCCGAGTTACTGCCGAAGTAGGCCTTACCGAGATCGGGTCCTGCGTTGGGGTTGCTGCCGAGGCCGACCTCGACGGTCTGCTGGGCACCGTCGCGCTCGATCACCAGCGACACCACGTCGGCAGGGGCATTGCTTTGAATCGCCGAGACGAACTGATCCGCTGACGACATCGCCACACCATCGAGAGAAACGATCACGTCGCCGGCAAGCACGCCGGCCTCGGCGGCCGGGCCACCATCAGCAACCCGTGCGACTGCGACCCGCCCGGTGCCAACGAGATTGCCTTTGGTTGAGTACACGCCGAAGAGCAGTGCGATCGCGATCAGCATGTGCATGATCGAACCGGCGCAGATGACGAGCATCCGCCGCGGGTAGGTCTGGGATCGGTACGCCCGCGGCTCGTCGGTCGGATCGACGTCGTCGAGGTTGTTCATCCCGATGATCCGCACAAACGCTCCGAGGGGGTAGGCGCGTATGCCGTACTCGGTCTCGCCGCGGCGGAAGCTCCACAGCTTCGGCCCCATGAACAAGAAGAACTGGGTGGCCTTCATCCCGGTCCATCTGGCGGTCATGAAGTGGCCCAGTTCGTGCAAGAAGATGCACCCGAGCAGCAGCACCACGAACACGAACGACCACACGCTCCACCACGCGAGGAGCGCCAGCAACGCCACGATCACCCCGATCCCGATCGCGCCACGCAGGCCGCCGACGAGGTCGTCGGCACCGGGTTCTTCGCTGGCGCCCCCGGCAAGGATCTCGTTGCGGAACTTGGTGTAGGTGGTCTCGCCCTGAACGGGCGGGGGAAACACCGGTGTCTGCGTCTGGTTCATGTCGTGACCTCCGAGATCATTTTCGCGGCGATGTCGCGGGCGCGGGCGTCGGCATCGATGATGTCGACAACTGTGTCATCGGCACCGCCATCGTGGTGCTGAAGCACTGCATCACACACGTCGGCGATCTGCGGCCAGCGCAGTGCGCCCTGAAGGAACGCCTCGACCGCCACCTCGTTCGCCGCACTGAGCCACGCCGGTGCGGTACCGCCGCAGCGACCGGCTGCGTACGCAAGCGGCAGGCAACGGAACGTGGCCAGATCGGGAGCTTCGAAGTCGAGTCGACCGAGCTGCGACCAGTCGATCCGCCCGAACGGTGTGCCGATGCGATTCGGGTAGGCCAATGCGTAGCCGATCGGTAGGCGCATGTCGGGCATGCTCAGCTGCGCCATCGTGCATCCGTCGGTGAACTCGACCATTGAGTGCACGACGCTCTGCGGATGTACGACCACCTCGATCTGGTCGAACGACGTGCCGAACAACTCATGCGCCTCGATCACCTCGAGGCCCTTGTTCATCAACGTCGAAGAATCGATGGTGATCTTCGGCCCCATCTTCCACGTTGGGTGGGCCAGAGCGGCGTCGACGTCGACGTCGGCCAACGAGTCGGCGGTCCGGCCGCGAAACGGTCCCCCGCTGGCGGTGAGCACTACCCGGGCGACTTCTCGATCGGCGTTCACCGACGACCGCAGGCACTGGTGCACGGCACAGTGTTCGCTGTCGACGGGCACCAGTTCGGCACCCGGCGTGGACCGCAGCGGTTGCACCACCGGCCCGGCGGCGATGAGGCTCTCCTTGTTGGCCAGCGCCAACCGCTTCCCGGCTCGCAGCGTGGCGATGGTGACCGGCAGCCCGGCGAAACCAACGACCGCGTTGACCACCACATCGGCACCAGCGACCAAATCGGCGATGTCGCCGACGACCTCGGTGAACGGCAGCGCCGCGGCCACCTCGGCTCGTCGACTCGCATCGGCAACAGCGACGACGGCGGGGCGAAACTCGAGCGCCTGAGCGATGAGCACCTCGACCGACGAGCCGACGCCGAGACCGACCACCTGGTAGGCACCTTGCTCGGAGCGGATCACGTCCAGGGTCTGAGTACCGATGCTGCCGCTACTGCCGGCAATGGCAACCCGAACCACGCTCATGTTCCCAGTGTGTCAGCCGCGACACCCGAAACGTCGGCAGCCTCGCGTGTCTGCCGAGTCCGCGTGTCATCCAAGTGAGCAGGGGCCATCCGAGTGTCGAGCGCCCACCCGTCCGGGCCCTCACCACTCGGGTGGACGCCCCACACTCCGATGACACGCGTGGACTCGGATGACGCGCGGAGGCTGGGGCTCGGCGGGTTACTTCGTGGCCCAGGGCTGCAGGACGAGCAGCAGGTAGTACACCGCCGGAAGGGTGAACAGGAAGCCGTCGAAACGATCGAGCACGCCGCCATGGCCCTTGACGATGCTGCCGAAGTCCTTGATCTCGAGGTTGCGCTTGAACATGCTCTCCGTGAGATCCCCGAGCGGAGCGGTGATCGCGATCACGACACCGAGGATGATCAGGTCGCCGGTGCTGTTCCAGGTGTCGCTGCTGTCGCTGACGCCCACCACCACCATCGTGATCACAGTGAACAACGTGCCGCCGATAAATCCCTCGACCGTCTTGTTGGGGCTGATCCATTGGCGCAACGGAGTGCGGCCGGCGGCCGAACCGATGACCAGCGCTCCAACGTCGTTGACCACCACACCGAGGGCGAGCAGGAACATCGTGTCGGTGCCGACGTCGGTGGTCAATCCGGCGGCGTTGAACAAGGTGACGTTCGACGCCGACAGGATCAATGCCCCGAATGAGCCCATCAACCCAATCCAGGCGATGCCCAGCGTGGTGATCGCCATGTTCGGCATCGGGCTCGACTCGAGACCCGGCGAGGTGATGAACGATAGGCACCCGGCGGCAACGGCGACGACGAACACCAACGGCAACGCGCGTTCACCCACCCAGTACGTCGCCAACGGCAGCGTGGTGCAGGCGACGATGCCAACCACCGTGGCCGGCCGGTAGCCCTTCTCGGCGACCTTGTCGAAGAACTCAACTGACGCAAGGGCGACGACGGCCACCACGATCGCAAGTGCGGCCCATGGACGGAACAGCAGTGCGCTGATGAACGCCGCAGCGATGATCAAACCAACAGCGACGGCGGTGGGCATGTCGCGTGGTGCCGACACCGGCGGTGTCGCGCGGCTCGATGGCGAACCGCTGGGACGGCCCGGCTGCGTTCCGCGCACGGGCTCGGAGCGGTTCGATCGGCTGCGACTCTTCGGCATTGGCCGACCCATCCGGTCATCGGTGGGATCGGTTCCGATGGTGATCCGACCAGGACCTCGGCGCGGGATCTCCGCCGACTCGTCCTCACCGGGCCCATCGAGCGCCACCGCCCCAAACCTGCTGTCGTCGACATCGAGCGACGCTGCGACTTCCACATCGCCGGTCGGATCGGGGTCGTCGCTCCACACGGGAACCGGCGGATCATCGGCGAAGGTGGACCACACGTCGAGTTCGCCAGTCTGATCCGGCACGATCTCGTGAGCTTGGGTGACCATGTTGGGGACTTCACCCGTGGCGGCAGCGGTCCAGTGCGGCAACGGTCCCGTATCGGAGGTGCCGAACGACAGCTCGTCACTTGGATCGAGCTCGCTGGTCATATCGTCGAACAGGGGCGGGCCGAAGTCGTCTTCGTCATCTCGTCGTCCCCGTCGCCAGACGTCATCGCTCATCGTGTGCCCCCAACGTGTTCGCTGCTCGAGGTGTGCTCGATCATGTTCAGAATCACGATCAGACCTCGAGCAGTTCCTGTTCCTTACGCCCCAGCGCCTTGTCGACGACGTCGACGTGGTCGTGCGTGATCTTTTCCAGTTCCTTCTCGGCCCGCTCCAACTGGTCGGCCGAGATCTCACTGGCTTTTTCTGCCGCTTCGAGGTGCTTGCGCGCGTCACGACGAATGTTGCGCAACGCAACCCGCCCGTCCTCGGCCATGTTCTTGACGACCTTCACATACTCCTTGCGGCGCTGCTCGGTGAGTGCCGGGAAGTTGATCCGGATGACGACCCCGTCGTTGCTGGGATTGACGCCGAGATCACTGTCGCGGATCGCCTTTTCGATTGCAGCGAGGGTGGTGCGATCGTGAGGCTTGACAACGAGCTGGCGGGCCTCGGGCACCTGGAAGCCAGCCAGCTGCTGCAACGGGACCGTGCTGCCGTAGTACTCGACCCACAGGCGTTCCACGAGCGCCGGTGTGGCCCGGCCCGTCCGCACGGTGGTGAACAGCGTTTGCACGTGTTCGACGGCCTTTTCCATCTTGTCGATGGCATCACGGAGCGTTTCTTCGGTCACTGCCACAGCGTACCGATGTGGAGCGCCGCCTGGGGCCATTCGGTTGCGGTCATCCGGCCGGGTCGGCCGACGGCGCATCGTCGTGGCGACGTCGACGTTCCGCCCGAGCCGTCGTGTGGATGATGGTGCCGACCCGCTTCCCACCAAGGATCGCCTGAAGTGCGCCCTCGGCAGACATGTCGAACACCACAATCGGAATCTCGTTGTCACGACAGAACGCGATCGCCGTGGCATCCATCACCTTGAGGTCTTTGGTCATCACGTCGAGATAGTCGATCTCGTCGTACTTCACGGCCTCGGGGTTCGTGCGCGGGTCGGCGCTGTAGACCCCGTCGACTCCCGAATGGGTGCCCTTGAGCAAAGCCTCTGCATCGATCTCGGCGGCGCGCAACGCAGCGGCGGTATCGGTGGTGAAGAACGGGTTGCCGGTACCGGCGGCAAAGATGACGACGCGGCCCTTTTCGAGGTGACGCATGGCCCGCCGACGGATGTACGGCTCGGCGATGCGAGGCATCTCGATCGCGCTCTGTACCCGGGTGCTCTGGCCGTGACGTTCGAGCGAGTCTTGCAACGCCAGCGCGTTCATGACCGTACCGAGCATGCCGATGTGGTCGCTCTGGGTGGCGTCCATGCCCGACATCGCACCGGTACGCCCACGCCAGAAGTTGCCACCACCGACAACGACGGTGACATCGACGCCCATTTCCCGGACGGCGATGATCTCGAGCGCGGTGAGATCGAGGGTGGCCCCGTCAAGACCCGAACCCGAAGCGCCGGCCAATGCCTCGCCCGATGGCTTGAAGACGATTCGCTTCCATCGGGGCGAAATCACCAGAGGTCAGCCGATCTCGACCTGGGCGAATCGGACGATGCTGGCCGAACCAATGACCTGCGCGACCGTTTGCTTGTCATCTTTGGCATACGGCTGATCAAGCAGCGCCACGTCCTTGAAGAACCCGTGGATGCGACCCTCGATGATCTTCGGCAAGGCTGCCTCGGGCTTGCCCTCGTTGCGGCTGATCGTCTCGAGCGTCTGGCGTTCCTTGTCGAGCACGTCAGCGGGGATGTCGGCTCGGCTGAGGAACTTCGGCCGGGCGAACGCCACATGGACTGCGACGTCGTGGGCGAGTTCGGCACTCGCGCCGGACATCTCGACCAGTACAGCGTTGACCCCACGCCCTCCCTGCAGGTGCAGATAGCTGTCGATGGTGTTGCCGGGGGCAGCTTCGATCCGGACGACGTCGCCCAGTTCGATCTTCTCCTTGAGCACGATCCGCAACGTCTCGAGCTCGGCAGTGCGTTCTGCAACGGCGGACTCGCCCTTGGCAATCACCAATCGTGCCAGCGTGTCGGCCTCGGCTTTGAACTGGTCGCTGCCGGCCACGAAGTCGGTCTCGGACTTCAACTTGACGATTGCCCCGACAGATCCGTCGATGACGAGCGCAACGAGGCCCTGAGTGTTTTCGCGGTCGTCACGCTTGGCGCTTGCAGCAAGGCCCTTCTCGCGCAGCCACTGCTTGGCCTCTTCCATGTCGCCGTCGTTGGCTTCGAGAGCCTTCTTGGCATCCATCATCCCCGCGCCGGTGGCCTGGCGGAGCGATTGCACATCTTTTGCGGTGAAC
>JAYURF010000622.1:0-2802 GCA_043756365.1 Acidimicrobiales bacterium | reverse complement strand
GTGGGCACTGTACACGCTGGTCGCGACTAGATGTACAGTGCACCTAGCCGCAAGCTAGGAGGGCACCCGTGGCGCAGTACACGAAGAGTCCCATCCATCGAGAAGAACATGAAACGCTCCCGCTCATCGTCGACCCGGGCGATCCACTCGCACCCATCGGGCTGCGCAGCCGAGTCCGCCCCGACGAGCCCGATTCGCTCCGGCTCGGACCGCTGGAGAAGGCCTACCTGTTCTGGATCGTCGGCGCTTCCTGTGACGGCTGCACGATCGCTGTCTCCAGTGCCACCCACCCGCGGATCGAAAGTCTGCTCAACGGAACGATCCCGGGAGTTCCTCGAATCGAACTTGTGCACACCGTGTTGTCGGTGGAATCCGGTGCCGAGTGGACCGAGAACCTGCGCATGGCCGCAGCCGGCGAGCTCGATGCTCCGTTCCTGATCTGCTGGGAGGGTTCGATCATGGACGAGACCCTTTCAGGGGACGGATACTTCATGGGGCTCGGCGAGGACCGCGAGACAGGCCGCCAGATCACGTCACTCGAGTGGCTCGACCGGATGGCTCCGCTGGCTGCCGCCGTCATTGCCGTTGGCACCTGTGCCACCTGGGGGGGCATCCCCGCGGCGATCGGTAACCCGACCGGAGCGATGGGCGTCATGGACCACCTCGGCAAGGACTACCGCTCCATCCTCGGCCTGCCCGTCATCAACGTGCCCGGATGTTCACCGATCGGCGACAACATCCTCGAAACTGCGACAGCCGCACTGTTGTTCCTGAACGGACTCGCTCCGCTGCCGGAGTTCGACGAGTTGGGCCGACCGGCATGGCTGTTCACCGAAACGGTCCACCGCCACTGCCCCCGAGCCGGCTACTACGAAGAGGGCGTGTTCGCCGAGAACTACGGCGACAAGGAGTGCCTCGTCGAGTTGGGATGCTGGGGGCCCGTGGTGCAATGCAACATCTCCGAGCGGGGCATGATCGACGGGCACGGCGGGTGCATGAACATGGGCGGCATCTGCATCGGCTGCACCATGCCGGGGTTCCCCGACAAGTTCGCGCCGTTCTACGCGGCGCCCCCCGGTTCGTACCTCTCATCGAGTACGTCGAAGATCGTCGGCGGAATGATCCGCCGAATGCGAGCCGTGACGATGCACGACAAGCAACTGTCCCCGCAATGGGAAACTGACCGTGACCTTGCCAGCGGATGGGCGCGATACCGAACGCAACCTCTCGGCGCTGAAAAGGCGATCCATCGCTTCTACAAGCAGCTACAAAAGAAAGCCTCGAGGTAGGCGTCCGTCATGTGCTTCAAGAACCTCCCCATCGATTTCGATGAGTTTGGCAAGGCCTCGCTCAAGCCCGGTTGGCAAAACCCGTATGCGTTCGAACCGGTCGAGGCTCGGCGCTACGTGCGGCCGGGCGGCACCAACGCAACGGCACTGGCCGAGCCCCCGCCACGGCTCAAGGACTGGAGCATCGACCCCGTCACCCGCGTGGCCGGTGCCCTGGCGGTGCACACCGTGCTCGACCTCGAGAGCCGGACGGCCGTCGAGGCGCATTCGCAGGCGATGCTGTTCCGCGGGTACGAGATCATCCTCAAAGGGCGCGATCCGCGTGACGCCATCGACATCTCCTCGCGGGCCTGCGGTGTGTGCGGAGGGGTGCACTCGACGGTGTCGTCACTCGCCATCGAGATGGCGTTCGGGGTGTGCCCACCGCCGCTGGGGGTGCTGGTCCGCAATCTTGGTGAGGTGGCCGAGATGTTCTACGACCATCCGCTCCACCTCGGACTGCTCGCCGGTCCCGACTACTCGACGGCAATCGTCTCGGCCACCAATCCCGAACTGGTTCGGCGAGCCGAAAATACCCCGGCACCGCACTCCGACGTGCACGGCTACCGCACGATCAAGGACCTGATGGATGGGTTCAACCCGCTGGAGGGCCGCATCTACCTCGAGTCGCTCGAGTACACGCGCATCGCCCGTGTGATGTGCACCCTGATGTACGGCAAGTACCCGCATCCGTCCACGCTCGTGCCGGGTGGGGTCTCGACCACCATCTCGACCACGACGTTCAACGAGTTCTACGCCAACCTCGCCAAGATCTTCGATTACGCCAAACGCCTCGCCGGCATCTGGGACGACATCTGTGACTTCTTCCTCGAGGCCAACCCAAAGTACGCACTCGTCGGTGACCGCCCGCTCAACTTGATCCAAACAGGGATCTGGGACGATCCCGATGCCTACGACGCGACGTACGCCAACTGCGATGCCTGGGGCAACCGTCGGTACTCCGCACCGGGCATCGTCGTCGAGGGGCAGCTGATCACGACCGACCTCACCCGGATCAACATGGGCATCGAGGAGTTCGTCGAGCACTCGTACTACGACGACTGGGCGGCCAACGGCTCCGGTGCGGCACGCTTCGCGACCGACCCGCTCGGCAACCCGCTGTCGCCGTATCACATGTGGAACAAGGAGACGATCCCCCGACCGGTCGGCAAGAACTTCAAGGAGAAGTACTCGTGGTCGACCGCACCACGCTGGGACCGCCTGTCGATGGAAACCGGCGTCTACGGACGGATGATCACCACTGCGCTCGCCAACCAGATGCCGGACAATCCGTTCATCACCTCCACCGGCGATGGTCTGCGAATGGTGATGCCACGTCATGAGTTGCCCGAGATGGAACTGAACTGGAAGGTGCCGGCACGGTTGAACGCCTTCGAACGCAACCGCGGTCGCGCCTACGGCGTCGCTTTTACTGCGGCGATCGGGATGATCAACCTGACCAAGGCTTTCGAAT
>JAYURF010000621.1:0-7797 GCA_043756365.1 Acidimicrobiales bacterium | reverse complement strand
ACCACCCAACGGAGCCGGAATCCGAGACACATCCACAAACGGCGAACCAGCCACCGCACCAACCGGCCCAGCAACCGGAACAGCGGGCGCAGCGGGCGTGCCTTGCCCGGCACCACCTTGCGTGCTTGGGTTTGGCACCGAGCAAGCGGTTGCAACCAGCACCACAAAACTGAGTACACCGACAAATCGTCGTGCGATCATGGAATCTCCTCCAACAGTCGAACTTCTGCATGAGTATCGACCAACTAGTGTCCGAGCTTGACCCATCCGCTCGTCCAACACTAGCAACATGTCAGTTTCGTGACAACTCCGTCGCTGTCAGAAATGCCACCTATCGCGCAGCCGTAGTATCTCGATCGGCCGCGGAAGTACCGGATGACCTGCGAGTTCGAGTCGCTGGCGGCTGGTTGGTGTCATCGAGGAACTGATCGTTGAGTGGACGCTGGCGCCGCCGATGTGTCGGATGGCTTTCGACTGGTAACACTGCGGCCCCACCGGTCGCGAGCTGACGTCCGACGACATCGAGGGTCGCCGATGCCTGGCGGCGCAGGGGCACGCTGACGACCACCACGTCGACCATCGAGGCCAGCTGCATCGTTGAGGCAGAATCGAGCAGCGGGCCGCCATCGAACACGACCACGTGGGCGAAGCCCACCGCTTTGGCGATGATGTCGGGCACGTTCTGGCGGCGCAGCACGGTTGCATCGGATTTGGCACCGACTCCGACCACGCTGAGGCCCGGCACGCCGCTTTGACTGAACGGGTCGAGCCCCGCTCCGGGCTTGGTGCTGCTGGCGAGCCTGCCCGTGGTCAGCGCAAGGAGCCCGGCCAGACCTGGGCTACCACTGGCGAACAGGTGGGTGAGTTCGGGATCACGGGCGTCCCCGTCGATCAGCAACGTCTGTGACCCCATCGCTGCGTACCGATTGGCCATCGCCATCGCCAGCGTGGTCGATCCAGCGGATCGCTCGGTGCCGACGACCACCACCGTGAGCGGCTCCCCGGCTTTGGCGTTCGCTTCGGCGCGCACGCACAACGCGTCGATCGACGGCACGAGGTTGGCCGGAAGTGCCTCCAGAGCGGCACGCCGATCACGGCCAAACGAGCGTTCGCGTGGGATTTCGGCAACGAAGGCGTGTCGCAGGAGCTGCTCGGCATGCGGACGGCTCAGAACCCGCGGCGAAATGCGCGCCAGCAGCAGTGCCAGCACCACACCGAGACCGAGACCGGCGACCCCGCCGGCAACCACGAGGTAGCCGTCCGAACGGGGCAGCGGCTCGTCCGGCAGGTTGCCCCCCTGGATGACCTGGCTGGTGACGAGCAGCTGGGCATTCAGCTCGTAGCGGGTGCGCGTGGTGAGCGTCTGATCGAACTCGGCCAGCAGGATCTCGCGCTGCGAGGCAAGGTTGGGTGCGACTTGCGCGAGGTCGGGGATCGGCGGGAACGTCTGGCCCTCTGGGAGGGGTTCGCCCGACGGCAAGAAATTGACCATCACCGCCTGGATGAGGGTGTCGATGTCCTCGATGTCGGACTTGATCTGCTCGAGTTCGGCATCGATTCGTTCCAGGTCGGGTTGTTGGCTGCCAGCAACCTGCGAACGCAAGATGGTGAGGTACACGTCGATGTATGTGTCGGCGATGGACTGGGACAACGACGGGTCGGCCGTCGTGACGGTGATCTGGACGATCTCGGTGCGCGGAACTTGGGTGATCACAGTGGCCGCGGCGACGGAATCGGTGTCGAGCCCGAGACCGACCTGAGCTGCAACCCGCTCGGCGGTGCCCTCGGCTTGAAGCACGCTGAGCTGGCCGATCACGAAGCGGTCGGGGTCGCCGCTGAAGCTGACCCGAAGCGCGGATTCGCTCGGCGGCGAAACCAGAAGCACCGCTGTCGATTCGTATTCTTCGACGTTGTCCTCAAGAAGCAGCGAAGGGATCACCAGCCCGATCAAGGCCCCGATCAGCGGCAACCAGAAGTATCTCCGCAGCGCATTGATGATGAACGACAGTTCCATCAGGCCCTCCCTGGGTCGGCGCTGAGTCTAAGCCGGGCCACCGGAAACCAAGCGGCACGCCAGCATGGCCAGGGGCGGTGGGTATGACCGGGTGGGCGTGTGATAGCACTTCGCCCATGGTCCGGCCGGTGGTGATCGCTGCAGCGCTCGGCGTCGGCCTACTTGCCGCCGTTGGTGTTTTCGTACTGACGTCGGGTTCCGACGACTCCGCACGCGGCCCGCGACGAGGCACCGCGGCCAACGACAGCACGGTGGCACCGGGGCCGCAATCCGGATCCACGAGTGGCGGGGGCGCAGGTGAAGCCGCGACCGGTGTCGACGACCTGTCGATGACCTTCGGTGTCGACGGGCCGGTCCAGCGCGGAGTCGACGTTGCTGTTTCGGTAACCAACGAACTCGATGCGGCGGAGATGCAGTTCTCCACCGACCCGACCTTCGCCGGCGCTGCCTGGCAGCCGTTCACCCGCGACGCCACCGTTCGCCTCGACGACGACGGCTACCAGTTGGTGTATGTGCGGGTTCGCTCCGGCACCGAATCAGCTCCGATCGGACCCGCCGTCGCCGGGATCGAGGTAGACGACACCTGGGAGGCGGCGACCGCATCGGCATCGGGCGGCAGCCACCGGCCGAGTTGGGCACGGTTGGCGGCCCCCGACGTGGTGCAGGTGCGCATCGAAACCGGCCGCATCCGCTGGAACGGCGAAGCCCCCTTCGACTCCTTCATCGGGTCGCACCTCGACACCGAGGGCATGGACTCACCGAAGTCGTTCGAGATGACCGGGACGACCGTGACCGGCGTGTCGCGGATCACTCGACCGCTCGGCGCCGGCGATCTCGACGGCGGATACGCGGCACCGCTGATCCACGATCTCTATCTCACGCTCGCGGCGCCGCTCGCACTGGGCACCGAGCACACCGTGAGCTTCGCAGCCGACATCGAGCCGCTCACGTTCAGCATCGACGACGCCAGCACCGTCAGTTCGTCAATCCACGTGAACCAGATCGGGTTCGCACCGAACGACGAGGGCAAGATCGCACTGATCTCCGCGGTGACCGGCGACGCAGACCCGATCTCGCTCGCAACCGCACAGCCGTTCCAGGTCCGGAGAACTGCCGACGATTCGGTGGTGTTCGAAGGGACCACCGAACGTTCGTCAGCGTCAGGCCCGTCAACGGCGAACGAGTGGGGCAAGGGTGATCTCACCGGCACCATGGTCGACGAGGCCGATTTCTCGGCGGTCACCGAACCCGGCCGCTACCGCGTGTGCGTCACGGGTCTTGGCTGCTCGGAAGACTTCTCGATCAGTGCCGAGTCCTCGTGGCGGCGGGTGATGGTGGCCGTCGCCAAATCGGCTTATCACCAACGCAGCGGGACTGCGCTCGGGTTCCCGTTCACCGCCGTCACCCGCCCCCGCTCATTTCACCCCGACGACGGCTGGACCTTTGAGCGGGTTGAATCAACGATGATCGACGAGGGGTACTCGATTGGCCAGGACGACCGCTTCGACGACTACGAGGCGGGCACCACCGGCGAGTCGGTACCGAACGCGTGGGGCGGGCATTACGACGCGGGGGATTGGAACTCGCGGATCCAACACCTCGAGTACCTGAGGATGGGCCTCGACCTCGTCTCGCTGTTCCCGGCGTCGATGGGCAATGTCGAAGTGGCGATCCCGGAGTCGGGTGATGCCATACCCGATCTCGTCGACGAGGGGTTATGGGATCTCGATCTGTACATGCGCTTGCAGCGCGACGACGGTGCCGTGCCGGGGATGGTCGACCAGCGCGCCGACGAGGGCGATACCTCGTGGGACAACCAGTCGCGGGTGTTCGTGTACTCCCCCGACGTCTGGTCGAGCTACGTGTACGCAGGCGTCGCCGCGCAGGCGGCGACCGTGTTGAGCGCCTACGACTCCGATCGCTCGACCGGCTACCGCGATTCCGCACTTGCGGCGATGACATGGGCCGAGGACAACCGGGCCGACCTCCCCAACACCGATGAAGGCGTCGTCGACGCCGTCGAGGCCGAACGTGCCGTCGCCGCTGCGGCGATGCTGCAGATGACCGCCGATACCGATTGGCACGACGTGTTCGTCGACGCATCGTCGCTCGACGACGGCCCGCACGACCTACTGGACTGCATTGGCCCATGGTGTAACGCAGCGTGGCTGTACACCCAACTCGACGCCGATCTGCGTGAGTCCGCCGTGTACGGCAACGCCGTGGCCAGCTTCACCAACACTGCCGACGCGTTGCTCGAGGCGCAGGCGACGTCGCCGTTCGCGTTCTTGATGGAACGACCGGATTATCCGATCGTGTGGGGGCTCGGACCGTCCACCCCACACGGGGTCACGTTGCTGCGAGCATTCGTCATCACCGACGACGAGCGCTACCGCACCGCAGTGGTGCGCGGGGCATCGTTCTCGCTCGGAGGCAACCCGCTCAACACCGTGTTCGCGACCGGCCTCGGAGCCACTGCGGTGCGCGCCCCGTTGATCCTCGACGTCAAAGTCGGCGGGCTGCCGGTGTGGCCGGGCACGTTCGTGTATGGGATTCATGATCTCGGTTTTGACGGCAGCGACGACTGGGTGGAAAACGATGTCCTCATCCCCGACGGCGTCGAGCCGCACCCGCTCGACGTACCTCTGCTGCAATCGTGGTACGACCATTCGTCGCTGCCGATGATGAACGAGTTCACGTTCTACCAATCACACGCGCCGACGCTGTGGACGATGGGCGTACTCGCCGCCACGTGAACGGCGACCCGGCGACCCAGCGACCCGGCGACTAGGGGAACCGGGCGCGGAGCCAGTCGGTGACCACGTCGAGGGCTTGTCGACGGTGGCCTTCCAGGTAGTGGGGGGCACCGTGCAGTTCGACGTAGGTGGTGTCGGCCGCGCCGGCGTTGTCGACGATCTCTTTGGCTTGGCGAACACGGATCTCGGTGTCGCCCGTCGGGTGCAACAGGATCGTCGGCACCGTCACCCGCGGCATCGTGTCGGCCAGCTTGGCGTGGCTCGACAGACCTGACCACGTGCTCAGCCACCCGCGGGCAGTCATCGTGCGGGCCAGGCCGCCGCGGCCATAGTTGGCGTCGAACGGATCGGGAAAGGCGAACAGCGAACCCATCGGTCGTTCGTCGGGCTCGATGTCGAGATCGAGGTACGCCGGATCGGCCAGGGTGCGGTAAATGGTCAGATATTTCGTGAACACGGCCCGACGACGGTGCTCGCGGTAGTTCAGCGGGTCGGTGGTCTTGTCGATCGTGCGGAGCTGACGCGCCGCGCCGGTGGCGTCATCGATCGAAGCCTTGGCAACGGCGTCGATGCGCGCGACGCGAGCCACCTGGGCGGCGCGGTAGCCCGCCAGCCAGCCCGGGTCGTAGCTGCACGGCTCGGGCCAGGGTCGCCAGCCGTTGTCGGGGTGGTACATGTCGAGCTCGGCGATCGTGGCAAACGGGTCGGCCTCGTCGGCCACGGACGGGTCGATCACCTGCAGCATGAACACGCCCTCGCCGGGGTGCGCGGCGATTCCGATCCATCCGTCACCGATGCCGAGATCGGCTTGCGCCAGCGCCATCAAACTTCCGCCGCCGGAATTGCCGAGCAGTGCCACCGCCTGAGCGCCGCGTCGACGCATCTCGTCGTGCACGGTCTGGACATCGACGATGCACGACTCGTGTAAGCAGTCCGTGTCGTTGTTCATGTAGCGGGTGCCGAACCCGAGCACCGCGTAGCCGGCGGCAGCCAACAACGGACACGCGTAGTGCACGCTGAAGTCTCCTCGCGGGTGGCTGAGGATCACCGCTGTTTTCCACGGTGTACCAGCCGGCGGCGTCCACAACACACCGCGTACCAACGCCCCGTCGGGTGACACGAGCCGGATCGATTCGCGGCGCACCTCGACCGTCGGGGCGTCCTCGGAGAGGGGCCAGTAGTTCAGCCCGAACGGGCGTTTTCCACCAAGGTGCGCATCGAGTTCCCGCATCGCCGGAACCCTACGCGCGTGCCCACGCCGACGGCGGCCCGAGCAGTCGTGGTGCCCGGCCGTCGTGGTCCCGGCAACGTGTCAGTCGACCCGGCGCACGAGGGTGACCGAAACCTCCAGCGCCTTTCCGTCGCGCAGCAATTCGACGGTCACCGTGACACCGGGACGAAGGTCGCGGATCGTCCCGATCAGATCGGCGTCACCCACCATCGATTCACCGTCCACCGCGATGATGACGTCGTCGGTCCGGATGTCGGCGAGGTCGGCCGGCGAACCAGCCTCGACCTCGGTGATCACCGCGCCGCGACCACCGTCGAGACGGCCAACGAGCGCAACACCGAGATAACCCTGTTCGAGCGACTCACCGTCGGCGCGGAGCCGAAGATCGGCGATCTCGGGCAGCAGTTCGCCTACTCCGATCGCGAAACCGACGCTGTTGGCCGCGGTGGTGACATCGCTGTAGGCAACCGCGGTGTTGATCCCGATCACCTGGCCGGCGGCGTTGAGCAACGGTCCGCCGGAGTTGCCGGATGAGATCGCGGCGTCGGTTTGGATCAAACCGTTGAGTGCGCCGTCGCGAGTGTTCAAGGTTCGGCCGAGCGCCGAGACGACACCGCGGGTGACGCTCGGGTCCCCATCGAGGTCGAGCGCGTAGCCGACGGCGACCACCTCGTCGCCGACACGGATGTCGTCGGGGTCGGCGAACACTGCGACATCGAGGTCGTTGGCGTCGATGCGTACCAACGCGAGATCGTTCGGCGCATCGACAGCAATCACCGCCCCGGTGCGCGGCTCGCTTTCGCCGGGCAGACGAACGTTCACCTGTGTCGCACCGGCAACGACGTGCGCGTTCGTCAGGATCTCGCCGTCGGAGGTGAGAATCAAGCCGGTGCCAGCGGACTCTCCGATCTGCTCACCGTTGCTGACGACGCGCTGGATGGCGACCACGCTCGTGCCGATCTCGGCAGCGACGGCGGCGACATCGATCGGCCCGAACGGTGCGGAGCGCTCGGGGGCAACCGCGAGGCCGAGCGTAGACGGTTGGCGCGGCGGGGCCGAGCGGCGCTCGGCGAGGTTCCAACCAACGAGGGCACCGGCGAACGCAGCGACCCACGCCACCACCAGCAAGCCGAGTACCGCCAAAAGCCACCGGCTCGCCTGGGCGCCTCGCCTGCGCGATGTGCGCGTGAGCGAAGTCGTGGGTGACGGGACCCCGTCAGTGACCGAAGCGGGTAGAAGATGCTCGGCCGCGGTGGATCCCGGCGCGACCACATGGTGCTCGTCGTGTTCCGGATCAGTCTCGATCATCAGGTGTCTATCGGCTCGACCGGCCTGTCACACGAGCCCCAGGCCACCGGTGTTGTCGCCGCAGAAGCGACAAAGGGACGACCGCAGTGGCCGCCCCTTCGTCTGGTGAGTTCTTCTCGTGCATCTCGCTACCGACCGGCGGCGAGATGGCGGCGAGATCTTCGATCAGCTCGACTGAATCTTGATCTCGATGTCGACGCCGGCGGGCAGTTCGATGCGCTGCAGGCTGTCGATGGTCTTCGCGTTCGGATCGACGATGTCGATCAGGCGCTTGTGGATGCGCATCTCGAAGTGCTCTCGCGAGTCCTTGTCGATGTGTGGTCCGCGGATGACCGTGTAGCGGTGCTTGTCGGTCGGCAGCGGGATCGGGCCACGAACGGTGGCATTGGTACGGGTGACTGTCTCGACGATCTTGCGCGTCGACTGGTCGATGATCTCGTGGTCGAATGCCTTGAGACGAATGCGGATGCTTGATTGGGCCATGGTGT
>JAYURF010000620.1:0-7801 GCA_043756365.1 Acidimicrobiales bacterium | reverse complement strand
GCCCTTGTCGAACAACATCGCAGCCATATCCCCGACGGCTGACTGCGGCTGGGTGCGGATTCCTGCCTCCACCTCGTGTTGCAGCGTGAGGAAGTGGGTGCAGTCGAGCCAGGCTGTGATCTTCGATGGGGTGAGCAGGCGGGATTGCATGATCCTCAATTCTCCTCGCTCGGCGAACAGGGCGGACGCTCATTACCTCTATCGGCAGGTGTGCACCGAATCCGAAGCCTGCCGGGGGAACGTCCCCGTCCGCTTCGTGGTACTACCAATTTTGGGACTACCAGAGATGGTAGTATATGGCCATGTCCTCCCCTGGCTTTGCTGGACGATCTGAACAACTTGCCCTCCTCGACCGCGACCTCGAGGAGGTGAGCGGAACCGGCCATGGCCGATTCGTGTTGGTGCGCGGTCGCCGACAGGTAGGGAAGTCCCGCCTGGTCGAAGAGTTCATCGAGCGCGCCAAGACGCCATCGGTGTTCTTCACCGCAACCAAGGGACGCGACAGCGACTTCGAGCTCGCAGAGTTCGCTGATCTCATGGCATCGACCGACTCCGATGGAACGCTGCGCAATGTGAACTTCCGCACGTGGGACGCGTCACTCGGGGCACTGGCGAGGTCGGTGAAAGGGCCGACCGTCGTGGTCGTCGACGAGTTCCCGTATCTCCTTAGTGGTGCGCCCGACGTGGAGGGTGCCTTCCAAAAGGCCTGGGACCGATCACTCAAGCGCGCCCCGATCCTGCTGATCGTCGTTGGCAGCGACCTGGCCATGATGGACGCCCTCACCGAGTACGGGCGGCCGCTGTACGGCCGCCCGACACGCGAGATCCATCTCGGGCCGCTGAATCCTGCAGAGACGGCCACCCTGATCGGTCTGGAACCCGTTGATGCCCTCGATGCCTACCTAGTGACGGGTGGGTTCCCGAATCTCGTCAATCGTTGGCGACACGGCCAATCGCTTCGGCACTTCCTGCGCGAGCAGTTCACGACATCGACCGAACCGCTCACCGTGTCCGGTGAGCGGATGGTGACCGCCGAGTTCCCATCGGACTCGCATGCGCGGGCGGTGCTCTCGGCTATCGGATCGGGCGTGCCCACCTTTACGGCGATCGCAACGCATACTGGGCTTGCGGCAACATCGCTTGACCGGGCGCTGAAGCTGCTCGTGTCAAAGCGAGCCGTCGCGATCGAGTATCCCACGTCCGCTGCAGCGAAGACCTCCGAGACCCGATACAGAATTGCCGACACGTACTTGGCGTTCTGGTTCCGATTCGTCGAACGGTCGATTCCACATCTGGATCGTGGTCGAGGAAAGCACGTCCTTGATGAGATCATCCGGCAGTGGCCCGACTACCGGGGCCGGGCAATCGAACCGGTCGTTCGTGAAAGCATCGCCCGTCTCGTCCCTTTCGATGACGTCGACGCCGACACCATCGGGAGCTACTGGACCCGCGATCGCCAAGTAGAGGTCGATATCGTCGGTGTCAGCGGAGCGAGTTCTCGACGGCACGTCGGTTTTATCGGATCGATCAAGTGGCACCAGCGCAGCCCGTTTTCCGGAGGCGATGCCTCAGCGCTGGCGGCGCAACGGTCATTCGTCCCCGGAGCCGACGAACGCACGATCCTCATCGCCGTTTCGTCATCGGGATTCGACGTGCGCGACATTCCCGTCCAGCTCGGGCCAGGCGCCATTCTGGGAGCGTGGAAATAGACCGAGAGATCGATGCCGGTCGGCACCGGCCTATGGTGCGCTGATGCACAGCGACCACCTTCCCTCGTTCTCCCTCGTCGGGCGCGTTGCGCTTGTCACGGGTTCGAGCAGGGGCATCGGTCGCGGGCTCGTCGACGCACTTGCCGCCGCAGGAGCGACCGTTGCCATCACCGCCCGGAGCGTTGCTGATGCGGAGATGGCCGCAGCTGAGATCGTTGCCGCCGGGGGTGAGGCGTCGGCGCATGCGCTCGATGTGGGCGACATCGCATCGATCAACGCTGCGGTCGATGCGGTCGTCGATCGTCACGGGCATCTCGACATCGTCGTCGCCAACGCCGGACTCGGCGCCAACCATCCCGCCCTCGATGTCACCGAGACCGACTGGGACGGGATGATGACCGTGAACGCGAAGGGCCTGTTCTTCACCGCGCAGGCCGCGGGGCGGGTGATGGTCGCCCAGGGGCGGGGACGAATCATTGCCCTGAGCTCGCAGGCGTCGCTGGTCGGCATCCGCGATCACGCCGTCTACTGCGCGTCGAAGGGAGCGGTGAATCAGATCGTTCGGGTCCTCGCGCTCGAATGGGGGCAGCTGGGTGTCACTGTCAACGCTGTTGCCCCGACGTTCATCTACACACCCGGAACCGCCGAACGGCTCGACGACCCCGAGTATCGACGGGCTGTGGTCGAGCGCATCCCGATCGGCAAGGTCGGCACGATTGCCGATGTCGCCGGCGCCGTCGTGTACCTGGCGTCCGACGCAGCGGCGATGGTCAACGGCACGATCCTGCCCGTCGACGGAGGTTGGACCGCGCAGTAGCGCTCGAGCCGGTCGGTCCCGGCAGAGGTGGTGAACCCGATCAAGGTGTGGATCTCCGGGCGGGCGCGCCAGAATGCCCGTGTGATCGAAGCGAGGAGGCAGGAACTCACCGGGCCGACGCTGGTTGATCTCGGTGCGGGCGACGGTACGCCGGGCCCGTGCCTTGTGTGGCAGTTGGCGACACCGTTGTTGGCAATCAGCTCGTCGATCGTCGGTGGCGGCATCGGGCCGGTTTCGTGGGTGGTCAACCTCACCGTCGACGCGGACTACTCGCGTGTCGACCCCGTCGATCATCTCGGTGAGGTCACGGATCACCTGGGCCTGATCGGGCGCGGCGTCGGTTTGATGACTGCGGTCGACGTTGCATCGTGGACCACCGCCATCTCCGATGGGGCAACGGCGTCGGCAACCGTCGGCGTGCGTCGGCCCGTGTGGGCGGCGGAGAGGGAACGCCCGGTCGTGCCCGTCAGTACGCAACCGGGCACGGTCAACCTGGTCGCGTCGGTGCCGGCGCGCCTGTCCCATGCGGCGCTCGTCAACGCCGTCGCCACGATGACCGAGGCGAAGGTTCAAGCACTCCTCGATCATCAGATCCCTGGCACGGGCACTGCCAGCGACGCTGTCTGCATACTGTGCGCGGTCAGCGGCGACGAGGAACCTTTTGGTGGCCCGCGTTCCACCTGGGGCGGCCGGCTTGCAGTGGCAACCTACGAAGCGGTCGCCGCTGGAATCTCCCGTCAACGCGCATGACCGAACTTCCGGTGCCGGGTCAACACGGCGGCGACGCGGCCCGCCTTGCGCGGGCACTGGGGCTCGATCCGGCGACCGTGATCGACCTCTCCGTCAGCATGAACCCGTTTGCCCCCGACACTGCCGGCATCGTCATTGGTGAGCTCGAACGCGACGGCAGTCTGATCAACCGCTACCCCGACCCGGCGAGCGCCGCCGCGCTGCTCGCCGATGCGTTCGGTGTCGATCCCGATCTTGTGGTGCTCACCAATGGCGGGGCCGAAGCGATCGCGCTCATCGCCGGCGAGCATCGGGTTGGCAACGTGATCGAGCCGGAGTTCTCGCTCTACCGGCGCCACCTCGCGGCAATCGATCCGACCGCTCAGCGATGGCGGTCGAACCCTTCCAACCCGCTCGGGCTGCTGGCCGGTCCCGGCGAGCGTGCGGGGGTCTGGGATGAGGCGTTCTACCCGCTGGCTACGGGGAGGTGGAGCCGTGGCGACGCAGCCGCGTGGCGGCTCGGGTCGCTGACCAAGCTGTGGAACTGCCCCGGACTGCGCCTCGGCTACGTGATCGCGCCCGACGTCCACGCAGCGCTGTGCATTCGGCGGCGACAACCCCAGTGGGCGGTGAACGGGCTAGCGCTCGCCGCGATCCCCGTGCTCCTCGCGCGCACGGATCTCACCGGCTGGCACGAGGCGATCGGCGCGCTTCGTACGGACTTCACCGACGCACTGGCAAATCTCGGATTCGCCGTCGAGCCGACGGCTGTCAATTGGGTGCTCGTCAAGGCAGGCGACCTGCGCGCTCGGTTGGCTCCGCGCGGGATCGTCGTGCGCGACTGCAGTTCGTTCGGGCTCCCGGGTCTGTACCGGGTCGCGCTGCCCACACGCCCCCAACTCGATCGGGTCGTCGCCTCGTTTGCGGCGGCGAACCAACCGTGACGGTGGTGCCGGCCATCGCCGGTGTCGTCGTCGATCACATCGTGGGTGAGCCACCACTGCGGTGGCACCCGGTCGCTTCCTACGGCTCATTGATGAGTTGCGTTGAACAGCGCATCTACGCCGATCGTCGAATCAACGGTGCCGTACTCGTTGCCGTCGGTGCGGGAGTTGGAATCGTCGCCGGCCTGTCTCTGCGCGCACTCGTGGGGCCGCGCGCTGCCACGGTCGTTGCGGTCGCCGTGTGCTCGGCGGGAAGGATGCTCGACGCAGAAGCGAAGGCGATCGAGCGACTGTTGGCGGTGAACGATCTGCGGGCGGCGCGGCAGCGGCTTCGCTCGCTTGTCGGTCGTTGCACGGACGACCTCGACGAGAACGGGATCAGTCGTGCTGTCATCGAATCGGTCGCCGAGAACTCCGTCGATGCGGTCACGGCCACGTTGCTGTGGGCCGCAATTGCTGGAGCCCCGGGAGCCCTCGCTCACCGGGCGGTCAACACCCTCGATGCCATGGTTGGCCATCATGACGAACGTTATGAACAATTCGGTTGGGCCAGCGCCCGTCTCGACGACATGGTCAACCACACGCCCGCCCGCCTGACAGCGCTTGCCGTTGCGGTCGCTCGTCCCCGACGCGCCCGGGCGATCTGGCGCTCGGTGCGTCGGGATGCTGCGCAGCACCCCTCGCCGAACGGAGGTGTGATCGAAGCCGCGTATGCCGCTGCCCTTGATGTCCAGCTCGGGGGGATCAACCGTTACGCAGGCGCCACTGAGGATCGGGGCCTCCTCGGCGATGGACCAGTCCCAAACGGCGCCGCGATCGCCGACGCGCTCCGCCTTCGCCGCCGCTCGACTGCGATGATTGCAGCGCTGCTCCTCGCAACCGCCGCGCTGTGCCGCCTCCCCGGCCGACTACGGGTTCAGTGACATCTCGCTGTTGGCGCACTGACTCTCCGGAACTGTGTCACACCGGCCACATAGGGTGGACGGCATGGCAGACCACCTCCAATCGGCCCTCGCCGAGCTCACCGGCCGCATCGGCAGCGAGTTCCGGCCCGGCCAGCGCGAAGCGATCGAGGCGCTTGCCATACGCCGCGAGCGGGTGCTGCTGGTGCAACGCACGGGATGGGGTAAGAGCGCCGTGTACTTCCTCGCCACCCGGCTGCTACGCGACGCCGGATTTGGCCCGACACTGCTCGTCTCGCCACTGCTCGCGCTGATGCGCAACCAGATCCTCGCGGCGCAGCGGGCGGGGATCCGCGCGGTCACGATCAACTCCACGAATCTCCAGGACTGGCAGGGCATCCATGAGCGGATCGCCGGGGGCGAGATCGATGTGCTGCTGGTCAGCCCGGAGCGGCTGAACAACCCCGGCTTCCGCGATGAGGTCCTTCCCCGGTTGTCGGCGACGGCCGGGATGCTGGTCATCGACGAGGCGCACTGCATCTCCGACTGGGGCCATGACTTCCGCCCTGATTATCGCCGGATCCGCACCATGCTCGACGGGCTTCCCACCGGAATCGCCGTCCTCGCCACGACGGCGACCGCCAACGCCCGTGTCACCGCCGACGTCGCGGAGCAGTTGGGCCACGACGTGCTGGTCCTGCGCGGCGTACTCGATCGCGAGTCGTTGCACCTGGGCGTGGTCCGGCTGCCCACCGCGCAGCAGCGGTTGGCCTGGCTGGCCGACCACCTCGCCGACTTCGCGGGAAGCGGGATCATCTACTGCCTCACCGTGGCGGCCACTCGGGAGGTCGCCGACTTCCTGAGCAGCCGCGGCCACGTGGTGTCGGCGTACTCCGGGCAGACCGATGCCACCGAACGCGAGGCCCTGGAGGCCGACCTCTCCGCCGGCCGGGTCAAGGCTCTGGTGGCGACCAGTGCCCTGGGGATGGGGTTCGACGCCACGCTCGGGTTCGTGGTGAACCTGGGAGCCCCCTCGTCGCCGGTGGCCTACTACCAGCAGGTCGGCCGGGCGGGTCGCGGCACGGACCGGGCCACTGTGGTGCTGCTGCCTGCGGCCGAGGACCGCGACATCTGGCGGTACTTCGCCTCCATGGCTTTCCCGCCGGAGGCGCAGGTGCGGCAGACCCTCGCGGTGCTGGCTGACCGCGGCGGCGCCGTCAGCACGGCGACGCTGGAAACCTACATCGACCTGAGCCGCAGTCGGTTGGAGGCCATGTTGAAAGTCCTCGACGTGGACGGTGCGGCGCGGCGGGTGCGGGGTGGCTGGGAGGGCACCGGGCAGCCCTGGGCCTACAACGCAGAGCGGTATCAGCGCGTCGCCGAGGCGCGGGCGGTCGAGCAGCAGGCGATGCTCGACTACCTCGTCACCGACCAGTGCCGGATGTGGTTCCTGCGCGACCAGCTGGACGACCCCGGAGCGGCGCCGTGTGGACGCTGCGACAACTGCGGCGGGCTGCCACTCGCCGACGCGGTCACGGCAGCCGCCAGCGAGGCGGCCTTGGCGCACCTGGCGCGGCCCGGCGTACCGATCGCTGCCCGCAAGCTGTGGCCGACTGGCCTGGGCAACCTGGGCCTGGAGCTGACGGGAAAGATCGGCACCGATGTGGCAGCGAGCGAGGGCCGGGCCGTGGCCCGGTTGACCGACCTGGGATACGGCCAGCGGCTGCGCGAGAGCTTCCGCGCGGATGCGCCCGACGGCCCCGTCCCCCCCGACCTGGTGGCGGCGGTTATCGAGCTGCTTCAGGAGTGGCGACCGCCGGTGACGGCGCTCGCGTACGTCGCCTCGCAGCGACGCGGGGCGCTGGTGACCGACCTCGCGAACGGCTTGGCGCGCTACCTACGGCTGCCGCTCATCGGCGTGTTCGCGATCGCCGATGAGCAGATCCGGCCCGACCAGGGGGCGACCAACTCGGCGCAGCGTGTGGCGGCGGCCAGTCGACGCTATCGCTGGGACGGCGTACCCGGGGTCGCGCTTGGGCACGACGTACTGCTGGTGGACGACCTGGTCGGCACTGGCTGGACGATCACGCTCGCCGCTGCCGCGATCCGGTCGGCGGGGGCTGACGCCGTCCGCCCGTTGGTGTTAGGAACCCAAACCTGACCCGGCGAGTGGCATGAGCGAGTCGGCGGACCGGGGGGGCGGTATCCGCCGACTCTTGGCAGGTGTCGTGCCGCGGTCGGAGTCCCACCAGGGGGCGTTCACATCCGAGACCCAACAACGTTGCCCACCTAGACCATAGACCTTCGAATTGGGGCGATTGGGTTGATCGGAGTTGAAATGCCGACGTGTTGGTTGGGCCTTGAGTTAGAGCATCGAACCGACAGTTTCCGGGACGAAACCCGGGAAAATCGCTGCCCGCTTGCCTGAGATGTCAGGAAACCGATGCTTCAGGACTTCCCACACGACACTCCGGTAGTCCTGTGCGAGAGACACGTCTCCATAGTTCAGCGAGTTCAGCCCCTGCCAACTGCCGTTGACCTGGCCGCCATTGACCCCGGCGCCGAACATCAGCATCGCGTTGCCGTAGCCGTGATCGGTGCCGGCGTTGCCGCCCGAGCCGTTCTGTTCGACCCGCCGGCCGAACTCACTCAGCGTGATCAGCGTGACCCGGTTGGCTTCGGAGCCCAGATCGGCGAAGA
>JAYURF010000619.1:0-2807 GCA_043756365.1 Acidimicrobiales bacterium | reverse complement strand
CGGCGCAGGTCAGGCTTCGTCGGCCGGCAGGAACTCCAGGCGAAGGTCGCCGAAGCGCACCAGGGTCGAGGCGATCCATCCACCGAGCGCGCCGAAGTGCTCGTCGAGCAGGGTGCTTGCCCCGTCGGCCAGCGTCTGCTCGGCCAACTCGTACAACCCCTCGTACGTCACCTCGATCGCGTACTCAGCCGTCGTTGGCGCTGGACCGTCGTCGATGTAGGCGATCTCCACCGTGGTTCCGGCCCGTTCCAGCCGACCATCTCCGATCAGCGGGCTGGTCTCGGAGGCGACGGCGGCCAGGATCGACGGGTCGGGTTGGCCGCTGAGGCGCTGCACCCGGAACACGATCTCCATCTCGATTGCCGGCAGTTGATCGAGCACGGCGTCGACGTACCAACGCCGGTACGAGGTCTGGCTCCACGTCGGCCAATCGAAGTTGATGTGCGCCACCACTCGCGGCGGTTGGCCCTCACCGGGCAGGCCATAGCTGGTCTCCCAGCTCAAGTCGCCGAGCAGCACGTCGACCTGGAAGTGCTCGTCGAAGGCCTGGCGTTCCAAGAACGCGGCTTCGAAGGCGTCGCGCAGCGCGCCGATGGCATCGGTGAAGACGTGGTCGAGCATGTGTCGGCGACGCTACTCGCAGCATCCGCCGCGAGAGTGCCAGAATCACCCGATGCCACTCGTACTCGTCGATCGCACCACCGTCACCCCCGATTCACCGCACGTCGTCGCCACGCTCACACTCAACAATCCCGACGAGCGCAACACGCTGACCGCACCGATGGTGGCCGAGATCATCGCCGCCATGGACGACATCGAAGGCGACGAACGTGTCGGCGCGATCGTGGTCACCGGCACTGCTCCGGCGTTCTGCGCCGGTGCCAACCTCGGCAACCTGGCCGAGTCCACCGAGCACAGCCTCGGCGGCATCTATGAAGGCTTCCTGCGCATCGCCAGAAGCCCGCTTCCTACCATCGCCGCGGTGAACGGTGCCGCGGTCGGTGCCGGGATGAACCTAGCCCTCGGCTGCGATGTGCGCATCGCAGCCAGGCGGGCCAAGTTCGATACGCGGTTCTTGCAGATCGGCATCCACCCCGGTGGTGGGCACACCTGGATGTTGCGCCGCCTCGCCGGGCCGCAGGCCACATTTGCCGCCGTGGTGTTCGGCGAGGTGATGAATGGCGACGAGGCGGAGCGGCTTGGAATTGTGCACCGCTGCGTCGACGACGACCAACTGCTGGACGCTGCACTCGTACTTGCGGGACGGGCGGCATCGGCACCTCGCGAACTGGTGATCGAGGTGAAGAAGACGATTCAAGCGATGGCCGCCATCGACTCGCACACCGATGCGGTCAAGCGCGAACTCGACCCGCAGGTGTGGAGCACCCGCCAGCCGTGGTTCGCCGAGCGTGTTGCTGCGCTCGCCGCGCGGATCTCGTCGCGTCCGTCTTGACCTGCGCTTGAGTTCAAGCGCACACAAAAGTTACATCTCGTTGCTTCCACTCAGCGCGGAATAGGTCTACGGTTCCACCACGGGACAGCTCTTTCGCCCGTACGTTCCGAGATACAACGGAGGTACTGATGAGCCAACGGCATCGCAGTCTGGAAGCGGCCCCACCGCCGCCGAAAATGGACCTGCGGGCACACGCCCACAACGAGCGGCATCGCATCAACAGCGAACTGCACGCCGTTGCTGCCCAGGTGAGCGCCGGGTCCGAACCCGAAGACGTTCACGAACCTGGCCGGGCCTGGGTGCCACTGCACCACCACGACGCCGAACGAGCAAAGGCACAAGCTGGACGCACCCGCAAGAAGCACTGGAAGATGAAGATGTGGAAGCGGCGTACCACCGTCCGCCAGGCGAAAGCGCAAGCGATTCGGCTCGCCGGAGAGTAGCGGGCACGATCACCGAATCGATTCAAACGGGCGGGCCTTCGGGCCCGCCCGTTGCACGTTCTGGGACGTCCGACCTTGGGCTGCGGATGCGGTGCTGTGCCGAACTGATGGTGATCAGGTGAGCCAGGACCGCGCCAGGTCATCGCGGCGCAGGTGCCACTCCTCGGCGGTGACTGCGAAACGCATGTGGTCTTCCCACACGCCGTTGATCTCGAGGTAGCGAATGGCGACGCCTTCCTCGCGCACCTCGAGCTTTTCCATCACGCGGCGGCTGTTGGCGTTTCGTGGCACGATGCAGATCTCGAGCCGATGGAGGTGCAACTCGTCGAACGCGAACCCGGCCAACACTGCGACTCCCTCCGCGGTGTAGCTGCGCCCGGCGCGCCGGCGGTCGATCCAGTAGCCAACGGTGCCCGACTGCAATGCGCCGCGGACGATGTTGTTGAGGTTGATCTCGCCCGCAAGCATGTTGTCGACGAACAGTCCGAAGCCGTAGGCGCTACCGGCTTGGCGCTCGCGGTCGCGGGCGGCACACCGTGATGCGAAGGTGTCGCGCGATCGTGCGGGGTCTGCCAAACGGGGCGCCCTCAGCGGTTCCCAGGGAACGAGCCAGTCCTCGTTGCGGAGGCGCACCTCGCTGAACTGGCTGAAGTCGCCTGGAACCAATGGACGCATCATCACTCGGCGGCCGTACAGACGGTTGCCCGGCGCTGCCGAGGGATGCGTCGACGGGCTCACGACGGCGCTCCCGGAGCTGCGACGACCATCTCGTCGAGTTGCAGGCGACGCATGATGGCCACGACCACACAGCAGGCGGCGACGATCGACCCGACCAGCGCAGGGTCGAGCCCCGGATTCCGGCGCCGGTCGGCCGCCGATTCCGTGGCGAGGGTACGGAACACGTCTTCGGC
>JAYURF010000618.1:0-7821 GCA_043756365.1 Acidimicrobiales bacterium | reverse complement strand
CGCGCAGTCATCTGGCTTGCCGACGACGCAGGGGCGTTCGTCGGGCTCAGCGTCGACGACCACGGCCGCAAAACGACCGCACTCACCGACGTCACCCCGACATTCCTCACACGGTTGTTCGCCGAGTCGACGGATGCGATCGTGATCACCGCCTCGAACACCGACCCGCGAATGCGCGACGTCGCAACGGCGCTCGATTCGGCCGACTGCATCGTCGCTCCGATCACCGAATCGGGAGTGGTCGTTGGGCTGATGGCCGTTACCGATCGGATCGGTGAGCTGAACGACTTCCGCCCGCAGGAGGGACCGATGTTCGGCACGCTCGCCAACCACGCGAGCGTCGCCCTCGAAAACGGCAGGCTGATCGCGCGCCTGCACGACCAAGCTCGCCAACGTGAACACGAATCGCTCCACGATGTGCTCACCGGGCTTCCCAACCGGGTGATGTTCGCGAAGCGCCTTCGCTCCGCCGTCGACGGACTCGGGCCCGGCGACACGGTGGCGGTCGCGGTGATGGATCTCAACGGCTTCAAAGAGATCAACGACACACTTGGTCACCAAGCCGGTGATCACGTCCTCGCTGAAGTTGCCGGGCGGATCAAGCGGGCCACGGGGCCGGATGTGTTCGTCGCCCGACTCGGCGGCGACGAGTTCGCGGTGTTGTTCCCCAAGAATTGGAGGCGGGCACAACTCGAGGCCTGTGCGCAGTCGATTCGCCGAGAGGTTTCGATCCCCCTGACCCACGACGGTGTCCGGGTCAGCATCAGCGTCGGCATCGCAATCGCACCCAACGACGCAACCGAGGGACCCAAGCTCCTTCAGCGCGCCGACGTGGCGATGTTTGCCGCGAAGACCGGGTTCGGTGATGGGGTCAACTTCTACGATCCGGGAACCGACACCAACACGCCGCGGCGACTGGCGTTGTCATGCGATCTGCCGAACGCCCTCGGGCAGAACGAGATGAGCCTGCTGTACCAACCGAAGGTGCGCCTCGCCGACTCGACCATCGTCGGGGTGGAAGCGCTTGCCCGATGGCGTCATCCCCGCTATGGGCAAGTCGCCCCGGACGAGTTCATCCCCCTGGCAGAACGCAACGGCGTCATCGGTCCGCTCTCGGAGTTCATGCTCGCCCAAGCGCTGTCACAGGCGGCGATGTGGCAGGCGAACGGTTCGCGGTGGGGTGCCGCGGTGAACCTCTCGATGCGCAACCTCATCGACGCAGACCTCGTTCACCTCCTCGACCGGTTGCTCCGCACGACCGGGGTCGATCCGATCACGATCACGTTGGAGATCACCGAGACGATCGTGATGTCTGACACCGCCCGCACGATCACGACGCTGGAACGATTCGCCGGGCTGGGAGTGCGATTGTCCGTAGACGACTTCGGCACCGGCTATTCGTCGCTGTCGTACCTGCAGAGGCTGCCGGTTCACGAGGTGAAGATCGACAAGTCGTTCGTCTCATCGATGGCGACGGATCACAACTCGGCAACCATCGTTCGATCGGTACTTGACCTGGCTCACAACATGGGCCTGTCAGCCGTGGCCGAAGGCGTGGAGGACCGTGAAACCTGGGATCTGCTTCGCGCCCTGGGCTGCGACGAGGCCCAGGGCTACTTCCTGGCCCGCCCGATGACCGCCGGCGAGCTCCCGCAGTGGGCCGATCAGCTCGGGCGTTTGCACCTCGACTTCGAACGCGCCATGCCGCGCCTCGAAACTCGCCAGCCGGCGAAGGTCGGTGTCTAACCCGGTCACTGGCTCGATTCCACCGACCACAACGATCGGGTCAATCGGCATCTCGGAGCAATTCGTACTCCTCCACTGTCATCAGCACTGCGCGAGCCTTCGAACCCTCACTCGGGCCGACAATGCCCCGTTGTTCGAGCAGATCCATGATCCGACCGGCACGGGCAAACCCCACCTTCAGTTTGCGCTGGAGCATCGATGTGGAACCCAACTGGCTGCGGACCACCAGTTCGACCGCCTGGCGCATCAACGTCTCGTCGTCGTCATCTCCGGTACCGCCCGAGCCGGAGCTGGACGTGGCGAACAGGCCCCCGCCCGACCCACCGTCGTCGTCGCCCTCGACGCCAGACACGTACACCGGCTCGGGACCCTGCCTCCGCCAATGAGCCACCACCTTGCGGACCTCGTCCTCGCTGACGAAGGATCCCTGGATGCGCTGGGCGACATTGGAGTTGCCGGGTAGCAGCAACATGTCGCCCTTGCCGACCAACTTCTCGGCACCGGGTTGATCGAGGATGACCCGGCTATCGGTGAGCGACGACACGGCGAACGCCATCCGCGCCGGCACGTTCGCCTTGATCACCCCGGTGATCACGTTGACGCTCGGGCGCTGCGTCGCCACGATCAGGTGGATCCCCACGGCCCGTGCCTTTTGAGCAATGCGGGTGATGCTTTCCTCGACATCGCGGGCAGCCACCATCATCAAGTCGTTGAGCTCATCGACGACGACGACGATGTACGGCAGCCTCTCGAACTGGCGGGGCTCGCCACCGGTGTCATTGCCCGGGTACCCCTCGCCGCCGAGCTCGCCACGGTCGTACGCGGCGTTGTAGCCGGCGATGTCGCGGAAGCCCATCTCGAACAGCAGGTCGTAGCGGCGTTCCATCTCCTTCACTGCCCAACCGAGCGCGTTGGCTGCCTTCTTCGGGTTGGTGACCGGCGCAGTGAGCAGGTGCGGAAGGCGGTTGTACTGGCCCATCTCGACCTGCTTCGGGTCGATCAGGATCAACTTCACCTGCTCGGGCGTGCTCCGCATCAGCAGCGAGGTGATGATGCAGTTGATACCACTGGACTTGCCCGCACCCGTGGCACCGGCGATGAGCAAGTGCGGTGTGGTGGCCAGGTTGAGGAACACCGACCGACCGGCGATGTCCTTGCCGACGGCCACATCAAGTGGATGGGTCGCGGTCTTGGCCTCGGTCGAGGTCATGATGTCGCCGAGCGCGACGAGTTGGCGGGTGTGGTTGGGCACCTCCACCCCGATCGCCGAGCGGCCGGGGATGGGCGCCAGGATGCGCACGTCGGTCGCCGCCATTGCGTAGGCGATGTCACGGTTGAGGCTGGTGATACGGGCCACCTTCACCCCGGAACCGAGCTCGAGCTCGTAGCGGGTGACCGTCGGCCCGACCGTCTGGCCAAGCAGGTTGGTGTCGACTCCGTGCGAGGCCAGCGAATCGACCAGGGTGCGCCCGCGCGCTTCAACCTCGGCCTTGTTGATGGTTTGGGCTTCGCTACGGTGCAGGTAGTTGGCCGGCGGAAGCACCCACTGACCGCGCTGCGCGGCGGGGCCGAGATCGAGCTCGCTCTGCTCGCCGGGGCCGGCATCGAACGGCGGGGTGGACGGCGCTGTCTTTCCACGCGGCCGTTTCGTCAGCGGCTTGGCGGGGGCGTCGTTCCACACGTCGTCGTCGGAGCCGTCGTACAAGCTGGGTCCGGGGCGCTCGTGGTCGCCGGTGTGGCGATCGCTGCTGAGGGTGGAGATGTCGCCGAACACCGCCCGCGCCCGTCGGGCCGCCTTGCCGATCGGCTTCCCCATGACGGTCACGCTGTGCCCGGTCCGGGTGAGCAACGCTTTGACGGTCGAGCCGGTGATCAACAACACTCCCCCGATGAACAGGGCGAGGAACACCACCACCGCCCCGGCTGGAGCGATGAGCGACTTCACGGGTTGGCCGACGAGCGCGCCGATCCACCCGCCGGCGGTGCCGAACGCGTCGAAGTCGGCCATGACCTTGTCGGGTCCGCGAACCACGTGCAGCAGCCCGAGCACCGCGGTGGCAGACACCCCCCATCCGAGCGCAAGGCGAACCCGGTTCATGCTTCGGCCGCGGTGCACCAGCGCGGCCCCGACGCCAACCAGGGCGACCGGCATGATGTACCGACCGACCCCGGTGAACCAACCCACCAGCGTCTCGACCCCCCGCCCGAGTGGTCCGGCGAGATCGAAGTAGATCGCCATGCCGATCAGCAACCCGGCAACGATCAGGCCGATGCCGATGAACTCGTGCTCTCGCCCGTCGATCGCCGAGCGCAGTTCGGCACTCGCGTGGCTGCGACGCCCGCCACGGGCGCTGTGGTGCGATCCACGCGGTGGGGTGGCTTCGGCGGTGGTCCCCCGGGTGCCAGCACGCGGCGAACTACTGCGTGGAGAACCCGAGCCGGATTTACTCGACCCGGATTTAGTCGACGGGTTGCGCGCGGGAGTGGATTTCGAGCTTCGACGCTGACCAGCGCCGTAGGTTGCCATAGGACCACAAAGCTACCAAGGGGGCGCGCGCCGGTCGGGGCATGCCCATCAAGGACGCCCCATCTTGGCGTGCCGTCCTGACAAGTCGGCGAACTTCGAGCAACTCAGACCGGGTCGACGGCAACCACGCTGCCGTCACCGGCGACCTCGATCACCAGTTGGCCGCCAACAGATGAGGCGGTCACGACCGAGTAACGCACTGCGCCGTCGGGCCCACCGACGATCTCGAACGCAGTGGGGGTCGACTCGGGCAACTGGGCGACAACGCACGACATCACCAGCCGCGGTTCGAACACGAGCGATGCCCCAGCAAATGTGTTCCCCGAGGCGCCGACCACCGGCTCACTGGCAGTGAGCGCGCCACCGATGAACACGTAGGGCGTGGCGGTATCCCCATCGCCGGCGACGAACAGATTGACCAACAGATCGTTGGCGTTGATCTCGTAGTAGCGCTGCGCACCGCCACGCTCGGCCTCCACCGCCGTCACGGCGGCGGCAATTTCGTCGACCCGCAGCGGCGGGTCAGCGGCGATGCACGGCGCTGTGGGACCGAGCCCACCCGCTTCTGGATCGGCGTCTGTCATGCCAGACGAAGGACTCGTGGTGGTGGGGAACTCATCGTCACCGCGACACGATGCTCCGGCCACAGTGACCATGCCCGCAGCCGCAACTGCTGCCACCAGGCGGACGAGGGGCCGATCCACCACAGCGATCCCCACGAACTCAGGTTTCCATGACGACGGGCACGATCATCGGGCGGCGCTTGGTGCGCTCGTTGACGAACTTGCCGGCGGCACGGCGCACGTCTCGCTCGAGGCTCTCGACGTCGCGCACTCCGGCGGCCAACGATTTCTCGACCGTCGCGGCGACCATGTCGCAAGCCTCGTCAAGCAGGTCCTCGGCCTCCGGGGCGTAGACCCATCCGCGGGTGATGATCTCTGGCCCAGTGATCACCTTGCCCGATCCGATGTCGACAGTGACCACCACCACAACCACGCCCTCTTCGGCGAGCACCTTGCGGTCGCGCAGCACGCCCTGGCCGACATCGCCGACGATGCCGTCCACGTACAGGTAGCCGGCCGGGATGCGACCGGCAGCGGCGATTCCATCATCGGAGATCTCGATCACGTCGCCGTCCTCGCACAGCAGCACGTGGTCGCGTTGCACGCCCATCATGATGCCAAGGCGGGTGTTGGCCACCATGTGCCGGTACTCGCCATGGATCGGCACATACCACTCGGGCTTGGCGATCGACAGGTACATCTTCAGTTCGTCGGCTTGGGCGTGGCCGGTGGCGTGCACGTCGGCGATACCGCTGTGGACGACCTCGCACCCGGCCCGCAGCAGGCCGTCGATCACCCGGTTGACGTTGCCCTCGTTGCCGGGGATGGCATGGCTCGACAAGATCACCGTGTCGTGCTCACCGACTTTGACGAACTTGCTCTCGCCGCGCGCCAGCAACGCCAGCGCCGACATCGGTTCGCCCTGGGAGCCGGTGGAAACGATGCACACCTTGCCGGGCGGGTACTTGTCGATGTCGTCGATGTCGACGAGCGATGCGTCGGGGATCTTCAAGATGCCGAGATCGCGGCCCATCCGCACGTTCTTCTTCATGCTCAACCCGAGCGTGGCCACCACACGGCCGGTGGCCACCGCGGCGTCGGCGATCTGTTGGATGCGGTGCAGGTGGCTGGCGAAGCTGGCCGTGATGATCCGCCGATCGGGTTGTTCCATGAACAATTGCCGCAGCACCGAACCGACACTGGTTTCGCTGGGCGCGTGACCGTGTTCTTCGGCGTTGGTGGAGTCGGCCATCAGCAGACGAATGCCCTCGGCGGAGGCGATCGCCCCGATCCGGCCGAGGTCGGTGAGGCGACCATCGACCGGGGTCAGGTCGAGCTTGAAGTCACCCGAGTGCAACACGACACCCTGGGGGGTGTGCAGCGCGATCGCGTGAGCATGGGGCACCGAGTGGGTCACGGGGATGAACTCCACGTCGAACGGGCCGATCATCCGCCGCTCGCCGTCGGCAACGGTGACCAACTTGGTGCGGCCCAGCAGACCGGCTTCCTCGATGCGGTTACGGGCCAGGCCCAGGGCTACCGCCGAGCCGTAGATGGGAAAGCTGAGGTCGCGCAGCAGGTACTGCAGCGCGCCGACATGATCTTCGTGCCCGTGGGTGACGACGCACCCTTCGATGCGATCAGCGTTGGCATGCAGGTACGTGAAGTCGGGCAGGACCAGGTCGATGCCGTGCATGTCGGCGTCGGGGAACATCAGGCCACAGTCGATCAACAGGATCCGGTCGTCGTGCTCGACGGCCATGCAGTTACGGCCGATCTCGCCGAGCCCTCCGAGGAAGGCAATACGGACGTTCTGGTTCGCGGGGGTTCGTGAGCTCACGAGTCAGCGGTCGGGTCGTTGGGGGTACGCATCCCTCCAGCGTTGCAGGTTCGACCACACTTGGGGCGCGCGGTCGTCGACAAAGGCCGGCGCGTCACCCATCGGCAGGCGCGCCTGACCGACCGGGAAACCGAGATGGCGCAGCATCGCCTTGGTCGGGATCGGGTTGGGGGCATCATCGCCGGTCTCGAACGCGAAGCTGTCCAGCATTCGGCTGTTCACCAAGCGAGCGCCGGCGACATCGCCCTTTTCCCACAGGTCGAACATCTCCTGATGATCGGGCCCGGTCCAGTGCGTGGCCACCCCGACCGTGCCGACGATGCCGCTGGCCAGCAGCGGCAGCGTCATCACGTCGTCGCCGCTGTACACCTCGAAGCCGTCCGGGGCCGAGCTGATCAACGCGGCCGTTTCGCCGGGATTGGCCGCAGCATCCTTGAGCGCCACCACGTTGGTGACCTCGTTGGCCAGGCGCAGCAGGGTGGCTGTGGCGATCTTGCGCCCGGTGCGTGCCGGAATGTCGTACACCATGACCGGGGCGGGACTGGCCGCCGCCATGGCCCGAACGTGGGCCTCGATGCCCGCCTGTGACGGCCGGTTGTAGTACGGGCACACGGCCAGCACGCCGGCTGCGCCGAGGCGGTGAGCTTCGACGGTGAGCATGACGGAGTGCGCCGTGTCATTGGTGCCAGTCCCGGCGATGACGGGAATGCTCACCGCTTCGATCACTGCGGCAAACAGCGACAGCCGTTCATCGTCGCTCAGCACCGGAGATTCGCCCGTGGTGCCGGCGATGACGAGGCCGTCGTGACCGTTGTTCTGCAGGTGCCGGGCGAGGGTTTGGGCCACGTCGAGATCGAGTACGCCCTCGGCATCGAACGGGGTGACCATTGCCGAGAGCACACGACCGAAGCGGGCCATCAGAACGATCCTTCCGCGGTGCGGTCGATGCCCTGCGTCAGGATGAGATCTTCGTGGAGCTCCATCCACACATCGTGGTAGCTGCCGCACATCACGCCGGTGAACATATTTGTTTCACCCGACACCAGTTTCTGGCACGACGAGACCAATCGCGGCACGTACGGGGCGAGCCGGGCGAGCACCCCACCCATCGCCGTCACAACCGGGAGCGCCTCGTCGTTCAGCTC
>JAYURF010000617.1:0-2820 GCA_043756365.1 Acidimicrobiales bacterium | reverse complement strand
CGTTGTTCAGCGCCGGCATGCTGGCGATGGTGCTCGCCGAAAACATGGTGCAGCTCATATTGGGCTGGGAGATCATGGGCTTGTGTTCGTTCATGCTGATCGGGCACTGGTGGGAGGAGCGGGCCAACAGCGAGGCCGCGCTGAAGGCGTTCTTCACCGTGCGCGTCGGCGACATCGGTTTGCTCGTCGGGACGGCGATCCTGTTCGGGGCAGCCGGCACGTTCAGCATCGCCGGGCTCAACGAGTGGGCGATCAGCGGCGAAACCGACAAGACCGTGTTGCTGTGGGCAGCAATCGCCCTGTTCATCGCCTGCATCGGCAAGAGCGGCCAATTCCCGCTGCACACCTGGCTGCCGGATGCGATGGCCGGACCAACCCCGGTCAGCTCGCTGCTGCACTCGTCCACGATGGTCGTCGCCGGGGTGTTCTTGGTGGCCCGGTTGTATCCCGTGTTCCACACTGGTTTCGACATCAACATGGCCGGCCAGAATGTCAACGTCATCGCGCTCATCGGCGGTATCACCATTCTCATCGCCGCCGCGTTGGCGTTCGTGCAGAACGACATCAAGAAGGTGTTGGCCTACTCCACCGTCAGCCAACTCGGTTACATGATGATGGGCCTCGGCGTCGGCGCATGGGTGCCGGCGGTTTTCCACATCTTCACCCACGCGTTCTTCAAGTGCTGCCTGTTCCTGTGCGCAGGTTCCGTCGCCCACACCGGCTCGCACCACAGCTTCGACATGAAGGCCGACATGGGTGGGCTGCGCAAGAAGATGCCGATCACCTTCGTCACGTGGATTCTGTCCACCATGGCGTTATGTGGCGTGCCGCTGTTCAGCGGGTTCTTCTCCAAGGACGAGATCATCGATGGCGCCAAGCACAACGGGTACACCGCGTTCTTCGTGATCGGCCTGATCGGTGCGTTCATGACCACCGCGTACATGACACGGGCCACGTACCTCACGTTCTTCGGTTCGCCCCGTGGTGCAGCCGCCGGCCACCACCACGCGGACGCCCACGACGCCCACGGCGCGGACGCCCACGACACCCACGAAGCGGACGCCAGTCCCACCCACCAGAAGGGCTTCATCTTCGCTTCTGAATCTCCTGTACTACTGGTTGCCCCGTTGGTCGTCCTGGCTGCGTTCGCGGTGTTCTCCGGCTACATCGGTGCCGCTCCGTTCGGCGTCGAGCGTTTCCATACGTGGATGGAGTCCTCCATCGGTGTCGAAGTCCCCGAGGCCGCCGAGTTCGAGTGGATCAACGCCGTGCCGTCGATCGCCCTCGTTGCCCTCGGGTTCATCGTCAGCCTCGCGCTGTGCAAGGCCGTGTTCGGTGATGCCGCCTCGCCGCTGAAGGGCCTCACCAAGCGCAACAAGGTGCTCGGCGCCGGCCACACCTTCCTCGTCAACAAGTACTACCTCGATGCCCTGTACGAAAAGGTCATCGTGCGTGGCATCGCCCACCCGATCGCCGACGCTGCATACTGGATCAACCAGAACGTGCTCGACGGCATCGTCAACTCGGTCGGTATCGGCGGCAAGCGCACCGGTGGATGGATCTACCGCAACATCGATCAGCGTGTGGTCGACGGCGCGGTGAATGGCAGTGGTGCCGCAGCGCGCGGCACCGGCGGCGCGTTGCGGCCGTTGCAATCCGGCAAGGTCAATCAGTACGGAGCGTTGCTGTTCAGTGCCGCAGCAGTCGCCGCGCTCGTACTCGTACTCGTCAACAGCTAAGGGACCCGCGCTCCATGGACGTCATCTCCGATCAGAACTGGGTGCTCACCGTCGGCACCTTCTTGCCGATGGCGGGTGTGCTGGTGATGCTGCTCATCCCCAAGGCCGAGGAACTGCTGCAGAAGCAGGTCGCCCTGGGTACGGCCATCGCGACACTCGTCGTCGGTGTCTACACCCTCGTTCAGTTCGACTACGACCAGTCGCAGAACCTGCAGTTCTACGTGGATACCGAGTGGATCTCGGTGATCAACAGCGGCTACACGATCGGCCTCGACGGGATCAGCTTGCCGCTGTACTTCTTGTCGATGGTGATCACCGTGCTGGTGATGATCTACTCGTGGGACCACATCCCGAGCCCCGGCAACCCCAAGGCGTTCCTGATCTTGATGCTCGTGCTGCAGACCGGGATGGCCGGCACGTTCGTCGCCCAGGACCTGATCCTGTTCTTCGTGTTCTTCGAAGTGGTGCTGTTGCCGATGTACTTCATGATCGGTGTGTGGGGCGGCGAGCAACGGCAGTACGCATCGCTCAAGTTCTTCCTCTACACCATGTTCGGTTCGGCGCTGATGCTCGTCGCGTTCTTGGCCCTGTTCTACCAAACCGGTCGCGAGAGCTTCTCGATTCCGTACCTGATCGAGCACGGGATCAACATCGACGAAGACATCGCGATCTGGATCTTTGCCGGAATGTTCATCGGCTTCGCAGTCAAGGTCCCGATGTTCCCCTTCCACACCTGGCTGCCCGACGCCCACACGCAGGCACCCACGCAGGGCTCGGTCATCCTGGCGGCAATCCTGTTGAAGCTCGGCACGTACGGCTTCGTCCGCATCGCCTTACCGATCCTTCCCCAGGCTGCGGTGAAGTGGGCCCCGGCGATCGGTATCCTCGCCGTGATCGGCATCATCTACGGTGCACTCGGGTGCCTCGCGCAAACCGACATGAAGCGGCTCATCGCATTCAGTTCCGTTGCCCACATGGGTTTCGTGATGCTCGGTATTTCGACGCTGACGTCGATCGGGATCAACGCGGCACTGTTCGGGATGGTTGCCCATGGGCTGATCACCGGCATGTTGTTCTTCTG
>JAYURF010000616.1:0-2824 GCA_043756365.1 Acidimicrobiales bacterium | reverse complement strand
GCTGAGCGAGGATGCCGTTGCTCTCCATCGGGGCACCGGCCAGGCGTTGGCTCACCATCGTGACTTCAGCGATTTCGTCGGCACCTTCGAAGGGGTCGACGTCGGTGCCGTGCTCGGTTCCGAAGCACACGTTCGATCCGTGCGCGGGGAACAGCACCGCAGCATCGGGCATCAGCGCCTGCGCCGGGGTGACGATTGCGCGGAGTGGTTCATAATCGACGATCACGGATTCGGCGGCATCCACGGCGGCAGCCTTCGACGTCGCCACCACTGCGGCCACGATGTCGCCGACGAACCTGACGACGTCGTTGGCGAAGACCGGACGGTTCAACTCCGGTGGCATCATCGGAAAGCCTTGGAACGACGGCAAGCCAAGGCCGTCGCCCCGAGCGTGATAGACGGCGCGCACCCCGGGCATCGCCTCGGCTTCGGACACGTCGACGCCGGTCACGTTGGCGTAGGCCTGGGTGGAACGGACGAACGCCAGGTGCAGCGTGCCTGGCGGGGCCATGTCGTCGAGGTACTTGCCCTCGCCGGTGAGCAGCGTCGGGTCCTCCAGCCGCCGAACTGCATTTCCCAAGATCGATCCTGCATCTGCCATGGCAAACCCTTCCGGTGATAGAGCTCACGTCGGGGATTCCCGGCGGCTCAGATGGCCGACGTTACCCCAACTGGTGGTGCTCGCCGATTTCCGTGTCTGCCATGGGTGGGAGCCGGGCGAGGGCTCGACCGACCAGGGCTGCGGTTTCGGCTTCGGACAGACGTTCCACCACCGTCGCGTCGTCGCCGGCGGCGAAACAGCCGAGCACCGGTAGGCCCGCCTGATCGGAGGCGTCGAAGAAAAGCCGGAACGGATGGGCGGTCGAGACGTCGTACCACGCCCGGCGCTGTGGCCACCATCGCTCGGCAAAGCGGGCGAACACCTTGCACACGTTCCCTGACCCGATGCGCTCGATGCCACGGCGGGCATCGTCTGGCAGGGGCGGGTCGAACACGACCGAGCCTGCCGCGAGCACACCGATCGGGATCGTGACGATGACGTGGTCGGCGGTCAGCGCGAAGCCCGCACCCTGGAGCGCCCACCTGGATTCCTCGGAGCGAATCATGTCGACGGTGCGCCCGCAACTTAGGTCCAATCCGGCGCTGAGATCGTCGATCAGCAGCGCCAGGTCGCCCGTGATCAGCTCATCGCCGCCACCCATCCGGTACGGCTCATCGTGGTGTGCCCAGGACAGCTCGTCCATCTTCGCCGCATACAGGCTTTCGGCTTCTGATGTCACCCACGTCCGCACCACCGCGCGGGCGAGCGGATCGCTCACTGATTCGATCGCCGCCGCGAAGATGTCGGCCACCGATGGGTCGTGGTCCAATTGACCTGCTGCGTCGCGCATGAGACCCACGACGCTCGCGTGGGCGATGTTCGCTCCCTCGATCTCGTTCCGATCGAGCCAGCCGTGACCGTCGACGTGGACCGCCACCTCGTCCCAATCGTGGGACTGCGAGGTGATCCCGACTGCTGCGAACGCGTCCGCAAGCGGATTGCCGGTCGCACCATGAATCCAGCCAGCACCCATCGAAACGGGGCCGCCCAGGGAACGGTCGCACACCGTTCGCCCGCCGGGCGTGTCTGCTGCTTCGAGAATCGTCACCGGCCACCCGGCATCGTGGAGCCGGCGGGCAGCGACCAAACCAGCCAGTCCGGCGCCGACGACCACGACCTCGCCGCCATGTGGCCCGGTGGCGATCACGTCTGCCGCGGCGCGTTCCCCGCTGAACCACGCGCCGTGCATGGTCGCCGGCGATGGGGTCCACGTGGCCTCACCTGCCAGATGCAGACCCGGTCGCTGACGGTGAACGCCGGCCAGCGCATCCCGGTCGGCCGGCACACCGCCGGGACGTAAGGACGAGTAGGCGCCACGGTGACGCGGACCACCCCAGGCCGACTTCACCGTGAGCACCGGCATGGTCGTGGCGGTCGAGCGGACCATCACCGCGACCGGTTGGCCATGTGCCTCGGCAGCAGCGAGCGGCACCCAGCCAAGCCACTGGTACATCGCCTGCTGGACGGCAAGGTCTCGTTCCCCCGCCGGGGCCGTCGCCGACCCAGCGGTGAACAGGTACAGCCGCGCAATGTCGTGGGCCGCTGCCCATCCGGTCGCGTGAGCCAGCAACGCCCGGGCGATCCCCCGACCGCGCGCCGCTGACACCACGTACAGGCTGGCGATCCATGGTCCGAGGTCGTCGAAACCGGGCAGGTCATCGTCGGCGATCACACTGACCGATCCGAGCCACTCGTCATCGTCGCCCAGGGCGACGAACGTGACCGGCACCGCGTCGGCGCGCATGACCTCAAGCTCGCGTTGCGCTGCGTCCAAGCCCCACGACTCGTACAGGTCTCCCCACTCGGCCACGTGCGCTTCGATCAATCGCGGGATCAAATGCGCATGCTCCACCAACGACTCGATGCGCATTCCCAGCGGTGTCATCGACGCCACCATAGATTCGCCCGCGCTGATCGAAGTGATGCGCCGCGACGTCCACACACCTACACACGTTGCGCGGCGGCCGCAGGCTGCGGCCAATGTCACTCAGCGTAAGTGTTCGAGCAGTAGGCCGACGACGTCGGACTTGCCGTCGGTGTACGCCTTGCGGTCATGACCGAACTCGATCGCCAGTTGCCCCTTGACGGACTCGTACCGTGTTCGGGCTTCGGGATTTCGGCGTAGCAGGTCTCTGAACCGCAGGTAGTTCTGCCACTGTTCACCGTCGAAGTCGACGACGTGCGCATGGGCGACACGGTGCCATGGCCGAGCCTCGAGGACAA
>JAYURF010000615.1:0-2825 GCA_043756365.1 Acidimicrobiales bacterium | reverse complement strand
TCGGTGTTCAGCGTGCCGACCAGGGGCCACATCGTCGCCCCGCTCCCGCCGAGGCCGTGCAGGCACAGAACCCTGGCCATCAGCCGAGGGCGGTGACGAGATCGCGCACCAGATCGGCCGGATCTTCCAGTCCGACCGAGATCCGCAGCATGCCATCGGTGACTCCGATGAGCGCGGCCTCGTCGGGCGTGAGGCTCGCATGGGTGGTGGTGGCCGGGTGGCACACCAGCGTTTCGGGCCCGCCGAGTGATGTGGCCACCCGCAACAACTGCACCTTGGCCAAGAACTGCCGCACCGCCTCAGTGCCGCCACCCAGCTCGATCGAGAACACGGTGCCACCGTGGCGCATCTGGCGCTTGGCCAGCTCGGCCTGCGGGTGGCTCGACAGGCCGGGATAGTGCACCGCCGAGACTGCCGGATGATCGAGCAACGTGTCGGCGATGAACAGCGCACTCCCGGCCTGATGGGCGGTGCGTACCGCAAGCGTGCGGATGCCGCGCAGGCCGTTGAGCGCATCGAACGGTGACGGTGTGGCACCGTGCAGCACCGAGTACGACCAGATCGAGTCGATCAGTTCTTTCTCGCCGGAGATCACCCCGAGGGTTGCGTCGTTGTGGCCGGCGATCCCCTTGGTGGCCGAGTGCAGGCTGAGGTGCACGCCGTGATCGAGCGGTCGTTGCCCGAGTGGGGTGGCGAGGGTGGAATCGACCACCACGATCGGGCCGCGTAGCGCGCCCAACTCGTCGAGGTCGACCAGATCGAGACGCGGGTTCGACGGTGTTTCGGCCAGCACCAACATGGTCTTTCCGGGGCGCACGGCAGCGGCGAACGCCCCCGGTTCGGCCCCGTCGACCAGGGTGGTCTCGATGCCGAGGCGGGCGCACGGTCCCTGCAAGAACGCGAGCGTGCCGGCGTAGAGCTGGCGCTGCGCGACCACATGATCGCCGGCCGAGCAGATCGCCAGGATCACCGTCGACACGGCCCCCATTCCCGACGCGAACGCCAGCGAATCCTCGGCGCCCTCGAGCGCGGCGATGGCCTCTTCGAACGAACGCACGGTGGGGTTGGCGTAGCGGCTGTAGAACTCGCCCATCCGCAACCCGGTGGCCCGCCGCCTTGCATCGTCGAATCCGGCCGATTCCCACGTGGTCGAAGCCCACAGCGCCGGTGCGAGCGACGTCGAGGCGGAGTCGCGCCCGGCCACGATGGCGGTGGTGGCTGGCTGGTTCTCCGCGGTCATCGGGACAACGTTACGGCACCGGGGCCACACGACGCCGATCGTTTGCCCTGACGGTCCACATCGTTGCCAGGCGTACAGTCGTCGGGATGAGCGTTGACCTTGGTGAGTTGTATCGACGTGCACGATTTCGGATTGGTGACCTCGTCGTTGGCGATGGTGTTGCCGGCGATGTCGGTGCGGTTCGTGTTCCGGCGACGCCGTTGTGGGATGTTCACGACGTGCTCGCCCACCTGAGTGGCATTGTCGACGATGTACGCGACGGCAACATGGAGGGCGCCACGACCGATCCGTGGACGGCGGCACAGGTGGAACGGGGACGGTCGCGCTCGGTTGCTGAACTTGTCGAGCGGTGGGCCGACGGTGCGTCGCTGATCGAAGGCTTTCTGTCATCACCGGACGGGATCACCGCCTACCGGGCGGTGCTCGACGTGCACACCCACGAAGCCGACCTGCTCAACGCCCTGGGCAAGCCTGTGCGTCTGCCGGAGGAGTTCCTCGATTGGATGGACCCGATGATGACGATGCGTTTCGCCGAGCGGGTTGCCGAAGCCGGGCTGCCGCCGGTCACCGTCAACGCGTCAGCGATGGAACGATTCCGTTCTCAGCTCGGACGGCGCACGGCCGCCGAGGTCGTCGCGTACGACTGGTCGGGCGACCCGAAACCGTACCTCGACAGCTGGTTCGTATTCGGCCGCGCCGAGTACTCGCTCAAGGAGGTATGACCGACATGTCCGATATCGCCACGATCACCACTTCCGAGCAACGCCAGCAGTTCGCCGACGACGGAGTGACCGTCCTGCGCGCAGCGTTCGATGACACGTGGATCGAGCGGCTCCGGGCGGCAGCCGATCGGGCCATGTCACAGCGGGGCGACTTGACCCGCGAGTACGACACGAACGAGGGCGGCCGGTTTCATGCCACGACGTTCCTGTGGCTGAGCGACCCTGACGTCGAGGCGTTCGTGCGCGAGTCCCCAGCGGCGCAGATCTCCGCCGAACTGATGGACTCGGCGACATCTTCGTTCTTCTTCGACCACCTCCTCGTCAAGGAACCCGGCACCGAGAACCCGACACCGTGGCACCAGGATCTGCCCTACTGGCCGGTGAACGGCACGCAGATCTGCTCGCTCTGGTTTGCGTTGGATCCGGTGTCTACCGACAACGGCGGCGTGCGATACGTCGCCGGCTCGCACCGGTGGACCGAGTGGTTCCGGGCGCAGAGCTTTGGCGGCAGCGACAAGTACAGCGACCTGTCGATGCCAATACCGCCCGACCCCGACGCCGACCCTGATCGCTACCGGGTCGTGGCATTCGATCTCGAACCGGGCGACGTCGTCGCCCATCACGTGATGACCTTGCACGGTGCGCCGGGCAACGCACACTCGAGTGCCCGCCGCCGGGGCCTGTCGACGAGGTGGTGCGGCGACGACGCCGTCTACGACCCGCGCGCCAAGACCATGCCGCTCCCATTCGATCCCGGGATCGCTGCCGGTGCGCCGATGCGAGCCGCCCAGCTACCGCTGATCTTCACCACAGCTGCGGGGCTGTCGTGAATCGAGCGGTCGCTCGCGAGCTGCGACGTGAAC
>JAYURF010000614.1:0-2839 GCA_043756365.1 Acidimicrobiales bacterium | reverse complement strand
AGAGCTGGTGCGTCATCAGCCGATGACCCGGCGGTGATCATTTGGACCAGCGGCACCACCGGTATCCCCAAGGGCGCATGGTTCGACCACCGCAACCTCGCCGCCGCAGTGCAGACCGCCGGCGAGATGTCACGGGCGTTCGACCGCCGTCTCAGCGGCATCCCGATGGCCCACGCCGGGTACATGGCCAAGATCTGGGAGCAGTTTGCACTCGGCCTCACGCTCGTGCTCACCCCCACGCCGTGGAGCGCGTCCGTGATGCTCGACGTGCTCGTCAACGAGCGCATCACCGTTGGTGCCGGCGTGCCGACGCAATGGGCGAAGCTGCTCGAACTGCCGGCAACGGAGCAGGCCGACCTGTCCGCGCTGCGGTTGTGTCTGGCCGCAACCGCTCCGGCTGCGCCCGAGCTGATCGAACGGATGACGACCGTGCTCGGTGCACCGGTGGTGGTGCGCTACGCGATGACCGAATCGCCGTCGATCTCGGGCACGAATCCTGATGATCCGCCAGAGGTGCAGTTTCGCACGGTGGGCCGGCCGCAGCACGGGGTGCAGATCCGGCTGGTCGACGAATCGGCCGGAACGGTTCCGCTGGGTGCGGTTGGGCGGGTGCAGGTGACCGGGCCGTGCGTGATGCGCGGCTACTGGCATGATCCTGAGCAGACTGCCGCAGCGATCGATGCCGACGGATGGTTGTCGAGCGGCGACCTCGGCCGCTTCGACGACGTCGGCAACCTCACCCTCGTCGGCCGCGCTGGCGACATGTACATCCGGGGTGGCTACAACGTGTATCCGCTGGAGGTGGAGAACGTTGTGGCCGAGCAACCTGGCGTTACGACGGTGGCAGTGATCGGTGCGCCGGCACCCGTGATCGGCGAGATCGGTGTCGCCTACGTCGTTGCCGAGCGCGGCGGGCCCCGGGACCACGTGCTGTCGCTCGACGAGATGCAGTCGTGGGTCCGTGAGTACCTGGCGGACTACAAGGCCCCCGATGAGCTCGTGATCGTCGAGGCGCTCCCGCTGACGGCGATGGGCAAGGTCGACAAGCTCGCCCTGCGCGCCGACTGGGACAGGCGCGCGACCAACCGGCTCAGGCCCGCTCAGGCTGACTCAGCTACATCACCGCGTTCGTGACTCCGGGCGCCGGCCAATTCTCGTTCTGGTCACGCGTTCCCGGCGCTGAGCCGGGATGACGTGACCAGAACGAGATGGTGGCAACGCTTTCGCCGGCGTTGTCGAGAAATCCACCGCCACGGTGCATTTCTCGACACGCGGCCGCTCCATTCGGGTTAGGCCGGAGCGAATACCGGTGCCGTGATGCTGTCGTCGAGTGCCCGGTAGCGCACTTCCAGGGCCATGCCAATGGTGAGTTCGGTGTCGTCGCAGTCGACCAGGTTGGTCATCACTCTCGGACCCTCGGCGAGGTCGACCACGGCAGCGATGTAGGGGAGTCGCTCAGCGAACGGCGGCAGGTCGTTCATGTGCACCGTTGACCAGGTGTACAGCGTGGCCTGCCCGCTCGCCTCGATCCACGCCACGTCGTCGCTCCAACAGCTCGGGCAGAACGGCCGCGGGTAGTGGTGCACGGCACCACACGAGTTGCACCGGCGGAGCAGGAAGCGCCCGTCGGCAGCGGCATCCCAGAACGGCCGGGTGTCGTCCTCGATCGTCGGCAGGTCTGTACGTGGTCGGGGCATGGACATTGCGGTGCTCACCTCGTTGTGTCGCGGCTTGTTGGGTCGTGGCTCGGCTCGAATGCAGCGTACGTTGCCGACCACCCAGCAATGCGATCCGGTACCGGCGGCTTCGGTGTTGACAGTGGTGTCAGATAGATTGCGAGTCGGATGCCGAGGCCGTAAGGCGTGGGGGAGTGCTATGTCGTTGCTGGATGGGAAGGTTGCCCTGGTCACCGGTGCTGGCCATGGAATCGGTCGGGCGCATGCGTTGGAGTTGGCCCGTCACGGTGCCAAGGTCGTGGTCAACGACTTGGGCTCGAACGTGCAGGGTGAAGGCAGCGGGCGCGATGCCGACGTGGTCGTCGATCTGATCCGTTCGCGCGGTGGCGAGGCTGTCGCCGACTACGGCGATGTCGGCGATGAGACCGCCGCCGAGGCGATGGTCGCCCGTGGCGCCGACGAGTGGGGCAAGCTCGACATCGTGGTCAATAACGCCGGCATCGTGCGTGACCGGGCGATCTGGAACATGTCGGTCGACGAGTTCGATCTCGTGATGCGCGTCCATGTGCGCGGCAGTTGGCTCACCTCTCGCGCCGCAGCGCGACGGTGGCGCGACGCAGCGAAAGCCAACGGCGGCAGCGTGTTCGGCCGGATCATCAACACCACCTCGGGTGCCGGCCTACAGGGCAACTTCGGCCAGACCAATTACGCCACGGCGAAGGCGGCGATCGTCGGTCTGTCGCTCACCCTCAGCCTCGAGCTGGGCAGCATCGGGGTCACGGTCAACACCATCTCGCCCGGGGCGATCACCCGCCTGTCCGCCGGCGTGATGGGTGAAACGCCCCCTCGTGAAGCCGACGAATACACCGACGGCGAGTGGGATCCCCTGGCACCATCGGTGGCCTCGCCGATCGTGGCGTGGCTGGCCAGTGACCGGGCCGGGTTCGTCAGCGGGCAGACGATCAGGGCGATGCGCGAATCGTTGCAGCTGCTGAAGGGTTTCAGCCCGGTCGCGGTGATCGACAACGGGGGCACGGCGTGGGACGCAACCACCGTCGGTCGTTTGATCGAGACGCAGATCTTCGGCACGCGTGCCGCTGGACTGATGCTGGGTGGATCATGACCGGGTGCCCAATGGCCGCCGGGTACGACCCGCTCGACGC
>JAYURF010000613.1:0-2849 GCA_043756365.1 Acidimicrobiales bacterium | reverse complement strand
GACGATCGCGATCGACGACTTCGGCACCGGGTACTCCTCACTCGCCTACCTGCAGCGGTTCCCGATCTCGACGGTGAAAGTCGACCGGGCCTTCGTATCGCAACTCCACCTCGACCGCGACCCCGCATTGATGCGCAGCATCCTCGCTGTGGCTGAGGCGCTCTCGCTGACCACGGTTGCCGAAGGGGTGGAAACCGAGGAGCAACTGCAGGTCCTCGATCAACTGCAGTGCCGACTGGCGCAGGGGTACTTGCTGGCCGTCCCGTCGTCGCCCGATGTGATCGACGCGATGTTGCTGAAGGAACGCCGTACGAGCCCCAGCCGCCAGTCCAGGCACAGCCGGATCGCGCTTCGGCAGAGCGGCGTGCGCTGACTCGTGCGCTCGCTCAGGTCGCGCGCACAAGCGGGGCGAGGGCGCTGGCGAGCTCGGCCACGGTCCAGCGAGCACCACGGTCGATGCTCTCACCACGAGCCCAGCTCTCGATCATGGTGACGTTTCCACCCTGAACCAGGAAGGTCTCGCCGGAGAATGCGCAGTCAGCGGTGGCCAGGTAGGCGACCAGCGGCGAGATGTTGGCCGGATCCCACTCGTCGAAGGCGTTCTCATCAGGGCGCATGATGTCTTCCAGGCCGGGCGTGGCGAGCGTCAGCCGGGTACGCGCCCCGGGCGCGATGATGTTGCTCTTCACGCCGTAGCGCACCAGTTCCTTCGCAGCGATCTGACCCAGTGTCGCGATGCCCGTCTTCGCGGCGCCGTAGTTGGCTTGGCCGGGGTTGGAGAACAGACCCGATGTGGACGACGTGTGCACCAGGTTGCGCGGCTTGGTGACCCCGGCCTTGTGTTGCTCGCGCCAGTACGCCGCCGCCCAGCGTGTGGGCGCAAAGTGGCCCTTCAGGTGCACCGCGATGACTGCATCCCATTCCTGTTCGGTCATGTTGACGATGACCCGGTCACGCAGAATGCCGGCATTGTTGACGAGGATGTCGAGGTCGCCGAAGGCCTCGACGGCCGCGTTGATCATCCGCTGCGCACCTTCCCAATCGGCCACGTTCTCGCCGTTCACCACGGCTTCACCACCGGCTGCGACGATCTCGTCGACCACCTGCTGGGCCGGGGAGATATCGGCCCCGCTGCCGTCATTGGTTGCCCCGAGGTCGTTGACGACCACCTTGGCCCCCTCAGCCGCGAACAGCAGCGCGTGCTCGCGCCCGATACCGCGGCCTGCGCCGGTGATGATCGCAACCCGACCGTCCAGTGAACCCATCGTCGAACCCCACTCTGTGATCCGGTCATCAGCGAACATGCCAAGTGACGCCTCCGGCACGATAGTCAGCCGCTTCCCCGATGGGGACATTCAGACCGTGGTCGGCTCGGGGGCCAACGTAGGCGGCGGGGTCGTCGTCGGTGGCACGGGGACTTCGAGCGTGAGATCGATCGCTGTGCCTCGTGGCAGGGTGGTGTTCGCGGCGAGCGCGACACCGTTGGCTTCGGCAAGCACCACGATGCCGGCCTGGTCGCCGGCGACCGATCCAACCACGAGCCCCGCGGTCGTCAGGGCATCGGTGGCCTGTTGCAGGTTCAGTTCGGCGAGCGCTGGAATGGCCACGAGATCCGGGCCCTTCGACACGGCGATCGTCACCGAGGTCGAGCGGGCCACCGACGCCCCCGGTGGAGGGTCCTGTCGTGTAACCGCTCCGAGCGCCTGGTCGCTGAACTCGTCGGGAACCTGCACGACCGTCAGGCCCAGTGCCTGCAACTGCGCCGTGGCATCGGGCAGAGCAAATCCAGTGAGGTCGGGCACGATGCGCGGTTGGGGCCCGGCCGACACCGAGACCACGATGTTCGTGCCGGGCAACACCGTGTCGCCCGCCGCAAGCGACGGCTGGTCTGGAATCGACCACGACACGATCACCCCGGTTGGCACGGTTTCGCTGAAGGGTTCGTCACGGAGCTGAATCCCGAGCCCGAGTTGGTCGAGCGTCGAGGTGGCCCGCTCGACGGTGAGCCCGACGAGCTCGGGAAGCACCCTCGGTGCCGGGCCGGCACTGACCGTGATCACGAAAGCAGCACCCTCGTCGAGCAATGTGCCAGCGGCGGGTGCCGTGCTGATCACCACACCGGCTGCGACATCGTCGCTCGCTTCGGACACGATGGCGACGTTCCAGCCGAACTCGCTGATCATGTTGAGCGCCTCGCCCTCGCGCATGCCGACCAGCACGGGGATCGGGTTCGAGGTCGTCCGGCCGAGCGCCCAGGCGAGCGCACCTCCGGCGCCGGCGGCAACGAGCAGCACAGCGACGACCGCAATGAGCTTGCGCCGCGAGCGTCGCTCGCGCAGCAGGGGTGGAGCGACGTCGGGCTGCGGCGGAGGCGGCACCTCGGCACCCCCGGGCGCGGGCTGTTCGGCGCCGGAGCGTCCGGCACCATCGGGCACCGAGCCCTCGCCCTCGACCGGTACCGAACCGGCAACCGGGACTGCACCGGCAACCGGACCTGCACCGCTTTCGGCTGCTGCATCGTTGATTGGGTCAGGGATGCCGGCGTGGTTGACCCGATTCGCCGGGTCAACCATGACATCGGCCGCGGCCGCAGCATCGGCGGCTGCGGCATCGGCGGCCGCAGCATCGGCGGCCGTGACATCGGCGACTGCGCTCGGCGCTTGGGCAAAGAGCCCAGCCGACAGCAACGCCATCGGTGCCGGCCTGGGCAACTTCTGCGCGGCTTGCAACAGGCCGCGCCCGAACTCGCTGGCGCTCGATCGATCCGCCGGCTCCGGCCGACCCGCTCGCTCCAGTACCGCTGCGAGGGCACCGAGATCGGCCGAAACCGGCATCAGCCGATCGACTCG